>NZ_CP108459.1 GCF_036242395.1 Kitasatospora sp. NBC_01266
GTCCCTACGGGCCTTCGGCCCTCCGTGCGCACCGCGCTTCGCGCGGTGGCGGACCCGCGCCGCGGGTCCGGGCTCGCCTTCGGCGAGCCTCTCGCCCCTTCGGGGCTCGGTGGCCTGACCTTCGGTCAGGCTGGCCCGGCTTCGCCGGGCCTGGTCGGTCCGCTTCGCTCCCCTCCCGAGCCGCTCCCCTCCAGGGCCGCTCCCACTCCCTCCCGAACCGCTTCGCTTCGCTCCACGGCCCTCAACAGCTGAGCCCACTTCAAAACACCAGCCCCCACTGTCCTAGACCTACAAACAGCAAACTAGAAAAGACACCCTCCCTCCCCCCAGACCCCCACTCCCGCACACACGGACCCGCCCCACCCCGGCCCCACCCGAGTGGAGCCCGGCACTCCGCGCCGGCCCAGAGCCGCTCCCCTCCCCTCCACAGCCAGCCCCGGATGGCCGAACCCCAATCTCATCGTTGATCACGGCTTCAACCAACCCTCCAGACAAGGCTTTCAATCACCCAGGACCAGCTCAGTGGCCCGACCTCCGGTCAGGCCGGCCCGGCTTCGCCGGACCTGGTCGCCTCCGCTCCGCTCCCCTCCCGAGCCGCCCCCACTCCCCTCCGACGGCCCTTGGCGACTGAGCCCATATCAGAGCAACTGAGCAGCACTGTTTTGAAGCTTCAAACAGCTGACTGGGACGCGGGCGGGCCAGCCGCAGGGGACCTGGGCCACCGTCCGTCCGGGCCGGGTCCACCTGGCACTACGCCCCCCTGACCGACCACCACATCCCGAGGTCAACCGTCTCGCGTCTCCCCTGGCCGTGTATCAGAACTCCTACTGTCAGACGATCCCGCCCCACAACCCATGCGAACCCAGCCGAAAACACCCCGCCCCTTTCTCAATGAGTCCGGTCCTGAAAACCCACCCGAGCCAGAGCGAGAATCCACCATCCATCCGAATCAAAAACCGGCCATCGAGAAACCTCGCCAAAATCCATACACATCCCCGGACACCGCTGAAACGGCAGCCACGGCCTCATGCAGAGCCATGGCCGCCTGAGCGGGCCGCAGGATCCGTTCGGGGCAGGCAGATCAGCAGCAGGCTCAGGTCGAGGGCCAGCTCGGTGCTGTAGACGGGCCCTGCGGGGACCATGGAGGCGGAAGGGCTCAGCGCTTTGACGCAGGACCCGTTCTCTGGGCTCGTGCTTGCCGACGTGCAGCTTGTTGACGGAGGGTGACGCGCGTCAGAGCACCAGGGGGATCAGCAGGGCGAGTGCGGCGACCGCCAGCACCGCCAGGAGTACCCAGCGCGGGGTTGCGCGGCCTCGTGTGCGCATGTCCTCAGGCCGTACGGCGTCTCGACCAACCGTCTGGCCGACCCACATGAAGGAGTCGCCCCCGCCCTGACCGTCCATCGGTTCCTCCCCTGTGTTTCGCTTCCCTCGAGACTGTCACTCCGGACGTCGAAGTCAAGATTCCTTGACGGTTTCTTGATCTGAGGGCCGGGTCGGGTCCCCCTGGGGGGCGGAGCCGGCGGAATCGCTCCTGCCCGGGATGCCATCTTCCACTCGGACCGCGGCAGCAATTACACCTCGGCCCAGTTCTCCGGAACACTCGACGGACTCGGTATCCGGCAATCCGTCGGGCGGACCGGAATCTGCTACGACAACGCTCTGGCCGAACTGCGGATGTGCACTGTCCTACAGTTGGCGCCGGTATCGCACGTCAATGACCGATTGGTTCTGGTAGTCCTCGGATGCGGTCGCGCCATCGTGGAAGTACGCGGCTGCGGCGTAGAAATCTCTGGCGCGTCGGTTGTCACGGACGACCCACAGCAGCATGACGCGATATTGCTGTGCGGCGCGGCGGTGGGCCTCCTGGAGGAGGCTGCGGCCGATGCCGGTGCCGATGAGGTCTGGGCGGACGTATAGGGCGTAGATCTCGCCGGCCGCTTCGGGGACGTCGACGTCGCCTTTGTAGGGGCCGAAGCACAGCCACCCGAGTGGTGTGTCGGTGGCGTCGACTGCGACCAGGTCGATTGCTCGGCGCCCCGGCGATCTGAAGGCCTCCAGACGGCTGCGGGCGTCCTGTTCGGTGCTCATGCCGTCGAGGTAGGTCTTCGGGATGATGCCCTCGTATGCCGACTGCCAGCCGGCTACCCGGATCTCAGAGACGGTGGCTATGTCCGTTTCGAGCATCAATCGGATGTGGGTCATCGCGCGAGCATAGCCAGTTGCGGCGGCCGGTCCTCGTGAATTGAGTGCTACGGATGCAGAGCTTGCTCAGCTACTGACACTGGCCCGGCCCACGTCGGCCGCCTGGTGCGTTCCCGGGAGAGGGTCGGTACCAGGCGGCGCCATGACGGGTCAGCTCTGGATGAATTCGGCCAGGTCCCGCTCGATGGCGGCCTTCGGCTTGGCGCCGACGATGGTCTTGACGACCTCTCCGCCCTGGAAGACGGACATCGTCGGGATGGACATGATGCCGTACTTCGCGGCAGTCGTCGGGTTCTGGTCGATGTTGAGCTTGACGATCTCGATCTGGTCGCCGTGCTCCGCGGAGATCGCCTCCAGGCTCGGCGCGATCTGCCTGCACGGGCCGCACCACTCTGCCCAGAAGTCGACCAGGACCGGCTTGTCGCTCTTGAGGACATCCTCATCGAAACTCGTGTCGGTCACGCTCTTCAGCGCCATTGCGCCTCCTCTGCTCGGGACTCTGCTGTGGAACCTCGTCTACACCGCTACGGCTGGCTGCCCTGAACCCCGGTGGCGAGCGCGGTCAGCCGACGTGGCGTAGCCGGACCACCTTCGAGCGGCGCCCGAGGGCGTGGTCGCTGAGGCGGAAGTAGCGGATGTTGTTGAAGCGGTCGTACTCGTCGAGCCAGCCGGCCTCGACGAGCTCCTTGCGGGTGCGGGAGAAGACCGTGGGGGCCCAGCCCATCTCCTCGGCCAGGGCCTGCCCGGTCTGCTGGGTACCGGCCTTGCCTGCGGGCAGCGTGGCGTAGAAGGCCAGCAGGAGCCGCTGGTTGGGGTTCAGGTCCTTGGTGCGGCCGACCAGGGCGCGGACCTCGTCGCGGGTGTCGCTCACGGTTGCCATTCTCCTCGGCTCAGGCACTCTGGACAGCCCGAATCGCGCGGGCGGCGGAGTTGATGTGGGTGAGGAAGTTCTCCGGCCGCACATCATCATCCTCGGCCGGAGTGACCAGCAGGTAGCCCTCCGGCTCCTGGGTCAGGCCCTTGATGTGAGGGGGGTTCCACCCCTTCAGCTGCTCGCGGTGCGCATACCCGCTGCCCCGGTAGACCAGGTACGGGGTGATCTCGTAGAACGGGCTTCGGCCGACGCTGCCGGACTTGCGCAGCAGGCGGTCCTTGACCAGCTTGCGGATCATCCGGCTGAGCGCGTCGGAGGAGAAGCCCAGCTCCTTGCCGATGTCGACGACCGTGCGGTTGACCAGCTCCGGCTTGAGGAGGGTCGCGCCGCAGTACCACGTGACGACGCGGATCTCGGCGTCGGTGCGGCCGGAGGCACGCGAGCAGAGCGCCACGAAGCGGACCAGGCTGAACGTGCCGTACGGACCGCCGTAGCCGAAGTCCGCGTGCGGGACGGGCTCGCCGGTGTCCGTATAGATGAGCCGGGTCGGCCGGTGGGCCATCAGGACTCCGTTCCTCGTGCGGCCTTGGCGTGACGGACAGGTGATCCGATCCCAGGATCGGCTTGTCTGCACTCACCTTACATGTACGAATCGGCAAGGTGACCCGACCCTGAGGTCGGGTCACCTTGCCGAGAGATACATGTACTCATTGCTTGGGTGATCCGATCCTGGGATCGGGTTACCCGATCCCAGGATCGGATCAGAAACCAATGTTTCTGCAGGTCAGAGCACGTTTCAGGCTCTGCACCCTCTATCGCTGAGGTACAGCGGCAGGTGCGGCTCACTACTCGGCGACAACGCCGGGGGATGCTGCGGAACGCCTGCTCCGGTTGCTGTCACGGCGGCCTCCGGCGGGCCGGCTGTCCGTGCCGCTGCCGCTGCCCGGGCCGGGCGGTTGCCGCAGGCCTCGCCACCGCTCGAACCGGAGGTTACGGCGCCGATCACGGAATCGCGGCTGCCGCCGCGAACGGGCCCTGGGGGCCCTTTCCGTGCTCCTCCGTTATTGGGTGATCGTCCGTGCCGGAGGGCAGTGTGGTGGACCGACAACGGGTTGCCGGTCCGTCGGCGTGAGTGCTTGTCCTGGTGGCGGGGATGGCGGGCAGCGATCACGTCCAGTGCATCCGGCAGCCGGCTACTGGTCGACCACCAGGCGGAGCAGGACCAGGGCGTCCTTCGGCTCCCGGGACAGCACCGGCTGGCTGTCGTCCGCGTCGATGACCACCCGACCGTCGATCACCGCTGTCCAGCCCTCGGGGGCCGCGGCGACGACGTCGTTCTCGACCCAGCCGAGCAGGTGACCGCCGCGCTCGACCGCCTGCACACCGGGCGTCTGCGGCCAGGTGAGCAGCACCATGGCACCGCCGAGGTGGTAGGAGCGTTGCGGCTCGCCCAGACCGCGTCGGGTCGGGGCGTTGTCGATCGACCGCTGCGGCGAGAGCGCGAACCGGGCCCCGGCCGGGACGGCTTCCATGCTGGGCGACTCGGCGGCAGGAGCGTGGCTGGTTTCGACGCGCGTCGAAACAGGTGATCCGTGGTCGTTCGCTGTTTCGACGCGCGTCGGAATTGAGGACTTGGCGCCATCCTGGGATTCGACGCGCGAGGATTTGATGCCTGGTCTGCCGGTGCCCGACTCGTGCTCGGCCGGGGTGCGGGCAACGGTCAGCTCCTGGCGCAGCCCGTGGGCCGTGCGCAGCAGGCGCTGCGTCGCGCTGGCGACGCCGGTCTCCAGCGCCTCCAGCGCCCGGTCGGCATCCGGGCCGGGGTCGTCCTGGCGCGAGGCCTCCAGGCGGTCGAGGAAGCGGACGGCCAAGCGCTCCAGGCTCCGGGCGACCTCCAGCAACTCCTGGGCGCCACCCTCGGCATCGCCGGGTGATTCGACGCGCGAGGAAATCAGTGCGTCGGCGACGGCGTCCTGCTGCTTCTGCCGGTGGCGTCTGCGGTAGGCCAGGGAGGAGCAGGCCCGGCCGCAGTAGACCGGCCGGCGACCGGGGCCGGTCGCCCGCAGAGCCGCCTGGCACTCCGGGCAGCGCGGCTCGGTCTGCGGCGCCTCGATTCGACGCGCGTCGTTATCCATGATCGTGATCATAGGTACCGCCACGGCGGCCGGACAGCGCCAGGGTCAGATCTGGCCGTCCGGGTCGGAGAACGCGATTCCGCCGACGGCGAGCGGGCGGCGGACAACAGGCGGTGCCGGGATCTCCTCGCTCGGGGGTTCGCGGAAGTCCGCACCCTGCGGCTGGGCCGGCAGGCGGCACCGATCACCACTCGCGGCGGGGGCGTCGGTGGCGGGCTCGGAGAACGTGGGCAGTCCCAGGGGACGGCGATCGGTGGTCATGCCCCAGTCTCGCAGCCCAAATGACCTCGACCTACCACCACGTCAGGAATCAGTCGACCTCGAAGTCGGCCCACTGGAGTCCGTTGATCTCGGTGACAAGCCCGCTGGCGCGGCGCCCGCCGTCCTTGAAGTAGTGCTCCTGGAGGGCGTCGGCGAGCAGCTGCTCCTGCTGGGCCTGGCTCGCGCCGGCGTCGATCGCCTCGTAGAGGCGGCGGGCGACCTCGCCCGGGAGCTTCTGGGTGATGGTGCGCAGGCGCGGATCGTCCGTGCTGCCGGCTGCCGACTGGTAGCCGAACTGGGCCTGGACGTGGAGCACGAAGCCGTTCTTCAGCGCCGCCTTGCGGGTGCGGTCCTTCACCCGGGGCTGCCACTTCGCCCGCACCTGCTGCTCGATGTTCTTCGCGGCGGCCGGCTTCGGGACGCTGGTGCCCTTGAGCCAGCGCTGCACGGTGCGCTGGCTGACCCCCAGCTCCTGGGCGACCTTCTTGGTCGAGCCCTTGGCCGTCCGCACCAGGAAGTGCAGCCGGGCGCTCAGGGACTGCGGGATCGGCCTGGTGCGCGAAACCCGCTCCAAGGCCTCGTCGATCTCCCCCACGGGGTTCTCCTCCGGCGGCGCTGCCGCCCGTTGGTCGGTTGGGGGCCGGGATGGTTCCCGGCCCCGTGCTGCGTCGTCAGCCGGCTGCTACTCGTCGTCGGATACCGCGCCGCTCTTCTTGATGTGCCGGGCCGGGTTCACCCCGTCGGCGATCAGCTCCAGGAGCTCCGGCATCGCCCGGGCCCCCTCGAACTTCACGTGCCCCGGGCTCACACCCAGGCGCAGCGCACCGGAGACCGGTTTGCCGTCCTGGGTGAGTGGCAGGACGTCCAGGGCGGAGGGGCCCGCGGAGGCGTAGAGCGCGCAGTCGGAGAGCACGCCGATCGGGTACCGGCCGGTGTGCTGGGCGGTGCGCAGCAGCTTGCGGTGGAAGTTGACCCGGGCGGTGGAGATCACGGCGGCGCGGATGTCGGGGCGCCAGGTCGGGCGCTCCAGGGAACCCCAGCGCTGGCCGGGCCGGTAGCCCTGACCGCGCGGCCGCTCACGCATCTTGCCGATCCCGCCCTTGGCGGTCGCCTTGACCGCGGTCAACAGCGCGGTCTCCACCGGGTCGCCGTTCTCCTTCAGCTGGGCCATCGCCTCCAGGAACCGGTGCGGGTCGCGGTCGGCCAGGTCCAGCGGCACGCCCAGGTTCGCCATGGTGGTGACGTACGCGTCGCGCAACCGGGTGTGCCACGGGTCCAGATACGGCCCGCTCTCGTGGCGCAGCCAGCCCTCCAGCGGGGCGATGCGGGCGCCGAGCTCCAGCGCGTAGGCCACGGTCGGCGTCGCGTACCAGCCCGGACCGGTCGGCCGCTCGCCGGACGGCGTGAACGGGTTGGGCAGCCGCGGGTCCAGCTCGACGCCGGACAGGTCGACCAGCCAGACCCCCGGCAGCTTGCGGTCGAAGGCCGGCTCGAGCTCGTGCACCGGCTCGGACAGGCCGACCACCAGGCGCCCGGCGGCCGCGAGGAAGGCGGTGTTCACGTCCAGGCCCACGCCGAACGGCATCGCCCGCTCCAGGTCGCCGACCTCGTCGAGCGGGCGGAACCAGTCCCAGGCCTCCTCGTCCATGACGTCGCCGCGCTCGCGGCCCTCGGCGATCGGGTGCTCGTCCGGGGCCTCCGGCGGCGCCGGGTCGAGAGCCTGGTGCAGCGAGCCCTCGACCAGACCCGAGGTCCAGCCGGCCTCAGTGCGCACCGCGCGGGTCGGGGGGCGCAGCGCGGTCATCAGCTCCAGGCCGGAGACGGCGGTCGACCCGCGCGGGGTGATCACGCGGGTGGCGTAGGCGCCGAGCAGCCGGGCCAGGCCCGCAGCGTCCAGGCCGTCGGGGAGCTGCCAGCCGCCCGAGGCCAGCGCGCCCCACATGGGCACGCACAGCTGCACACACTCGCGCTTGCCGCCCTCGGGGGTGCGGTAGATCCGCGCCCATGGCCCCAGACCCCGTTGGGTGAGCAGCCAGCCGGCCTTGGTCAGGGCCTTCACCACCTTGTGGTTGTCCGGCACCCGGTTGGTCCGCTGGTCGAAGTCGCCCTTCTCTCGGCCGGATTTCGGCAGGCCGAGCTCGGCCGCCGCCGCGTCGGTCAGGACGACCAGCGGGTCGCCGTCCTTGCCGTGCCGGTGCAGGCGCGGCGAGCCGAGGCCCGCGGTCAGCGCCCACTCGACCACCTCCGGCAGGGTTCGGCCGATCACTCCGGCCTCGGCGGGGCCGGCCGGCTGACCGTTCGACAGGTGGGCGACCAGCGCGCGCCCCGACGGCGCCACGTCCAGCACCGCCAGCGGGCCGTGCGGGAAGCGGGTGGCTGCCGCGACTTCCCAGTCCGCCGCAGCTGCGGTCGGGGCCGGCTGCTTCTTGGCTGATGACTGGCGAGCTCGGGACGGGGACGACGGTCGGGCTGGGGCTGGGGCTGGGGCTGGGGCTGGGGCTGGGGCTGGGGACGCGGACGGCGGGCGCCGGGCTGGGGCCGATGTGGTGGCTGGGCGCTGCGGCGCCGCCGACTGAGCCACTGGGGCTGGGGCGGGCTGTTGCTGTTGTTGTTGCGCGGCGGGTACGGCGGGTACGGCTGTGCCCGGTCGGCAGAAGCCACCGAGGTGGATCGGCACGCCGCCGGCCCGGTAGACCGACGGGTTTCCGCACCGTGCGCACGGTGCCGGCTCCCCCATCACCAGCGACCCGTCCGGCAGCTGATCGAGCATCACCGGCTGCACGACATCGGCGAAGGCCTGCGGGGCAGGGGCCGCTTGGCGGACCGGCTCGGAGGCCTCGACGGGGGCGACGGGCTCGACGGGCTCGGCCGGTGCGGGGAACTTCTCCGCCAGGCCCCGCAGCAGCCGGGCGTATTCCCCGCGCTGCGGCGGACGCGGCTCGGTCCGGCCCTTCTCCCACGTCCAGATCGTCTCCTCCCGCACCCCGATCGCCTTCGCGACCTGGGGACGGGTGAGTCTCGCAGCCTTGCGCAGTCGCTCCCGCTCAGCCGGGGGCGGCAGCTCCTCCTCGGTGACCTGCGCGAGCAGCGCGGCGACCGGGTCCACCTCATCAGACATGGCTGACCTCCTGATCTCCAGCCTAGCCTGGATCTAATGATGGATCTAATGTGTCCCTAAGCTGAATGGATGGAAATGCTGTCGTCCGACAGGTTGCTGCCCGGCCCTGGGATGTTGTCCGCGGACAACATCCCAGGGCCGGGCAGCGCAGGGGGGCGGTTGCCGTGGGGCGCCGGGGGAGGTGTTGGCGACGTGCGGCTGGGGCGCTGATGTTGTCCGCGGACAACATCAGCTGGGCTGACCTGGCGCGGGGTAGCGGTAGGCATCTGCGTGGGGGGATGTTGTCCGCGGACAACATCGGTGGCCTTCCGGCGGGGCGGGTGGGGCTGGGCAGTGTTCCTGAGCTTGGAGGGGCGAGCGGGATGTTGTCCGCGGACAACATCCGCCGGCTCTGGGGACTCGGCTCAGCGGCTGTTGAGGCAGTGGGTTTTCGGTTGAGATGTTGTCCGCGGACAACATTGCCGAAGCTGCGGGCTCCGGAACGCTGCTCGACTCTCCCCGCCTCAGCACGGCGTCACCGATGTTGTCCGCGGACAACACACACCGGGGAGATGTTGTCCGCGGACAACATCTCGGCTCTGATGACGGACTCTCAGGTGTTCAACTGGTCGAAATGGTACGAAAGAGACGCTTCGTCATAGGGGCGGCGGCTTGAATCGGGCACTGCGGTTAGTAAACTCCCCCTATGGTCACCGCAATCACCCCAGAAGGCCGGGACAAGGTAGTTACCAAAATCCCCCCGCAGCTTCGCCGCGAACTCAAGATCCGGGCCGCGACGGTCGGCGTCGACATCCAGGACGCCGTGACCGAAGGCATCAAGGCCTGGAAGACGGCGGCCAAGCCGCTGCCGACGATCGACACGTCCGGTGCGCAGTCCTTCTCGACGTACGTCCCCACCGACCTGCTCGCCACCTTCCGGGGTGACTGTTCCGAACTGAGGGTCGCCTACAACCAGGCCCTCGCGCAGTCGATCCGGCTCTGGCTGGACTCGCACCCGCTCCCCCGGCGCGAGCGGCGAGCAGCCGGGGCCCGCCGGATCGCGGTCGGCAACCAGAAGGGCGGGGTCGGCAAGACTGCCCTGACCGCCGGCGTCGCCCAAGCACTGGCTGAGATGGGCTTCAAGGTCTGCATGGTCGACTTCGACCCGCAGGGGCACCTCACCAAGCAGCTCGGTCACGAGCACCTGCCGCTCAAGGGCGACAGCCTGGTCAAGCACATGGTCGGCGAGCGCCAGGGCGATCTGAGGGACCTGGTCCTGCCGATCGAGGGCGAGGCCTTCGGTGGACGGCTGTTCCTGCTGCCTGCCTGCACCGACGGATTCCTGCTCGACGCGAAGCTGGTCACCTCCCGCGAGGTGCGGGTCAAGGAGACCGCCCTGGAGAAGGCGCTGGCCGGCCTCGACGCCGACTACGACTTCATCCTCGTCGACTGCCCGCCGTCCCTCGGCTACGCGATGGACAACGCCCTCTACTACGCGCGCACCCGGGAGGGTGAGGAGAGCCGCAGCTCCGGCCTGATCATTCCGGTCCAGGCCGAGGACTCCTCCGCCGATGCCTACGCTCTGCTTCGCGAGCAGATCGACGCCCTCTGCGACGACCTCGACATCGACATCTGCGACCTCGGATTCATCGTCAACCTGTACGACATCCGCAAGGGTTACGTGCTCACCTCCTCCCTCGACAACTGGAAGGCCATCGGGGAGCCCGAGGTGATCGCCGTCGTCAACGACCTCAAGGATCAGCGCGAAGCCGTCCGGACCAAGACCCCCCTGCTCATCTGGGCCCCCGACAGTGAGCAGGCCGACGCGATGCGCGCCATCGCAAGGAGGATTGCCGCATGAGCCGGGTAGCCGACCGCGTCGGGGCCGGGAGCTTCGGCGGGACGCGCGCGCCGCGCAGCGAGCGGGGCCGTGCCAAGGCCGTCGCCGAGGGCACCCTGCCCGACTACGAACTCCAGCGCCTGCCGCTGGACCGGGTTGCGCCGTGCCCGATGAACCCGCGCCGCAACTACGGCAGCGACGAGCTGAAGACCGAGCTGGGCAACAGCCTGGCCCGCAAGCAGACCACCGCGTGTGTGGCGGTCACCCGCGAGGCCTACCTCAAGCTGTGGCCCGCCCACGAGCAGCTGATCCCCGAGCAGGCCGAGCACGTCCTGCTCAACGGGGAACGCCGCTACCGCTCCGCCCAGCACGTCGGGCTGGAGTCCCTCGACTTCGTCGTCCGTGACGACCTGGCAGCCGACCGCGCGGACTTCCTCGACTACCTCATGATCGAGAACGAGGAGCGCGCCGACTTCGACGTCATCGAGCGGGCTCGCGGCGTCAGGCAGCTCCTGGATGCCTGCGACAACAACGCTGCCGAGGTCGCCCGCCGCCGGGGCAAGGACCGTTCCTGGGTCGGGAACCAGGTCGCGCTGCTCACCCTCCCCGACGTGGTGCAGGAACAGCTCGCGGCCGGCACTCTCGCTGAGCGCTACGGCCGCCGCCTGGCCCGCTCGCTGAAGGAGCAGCCGGCCCTCGACGCCGACGCGCTGCTGGATCTCGCCGAGCGGTTCAAGGCCGAGGAGCGCGTCCGCCGCGAGGAGGACCGGGCGCTGCGTGAGCTCGCCAAGGGCGGGGGATTGGCCACTTGGAGCAGCGCGAGCCTGGAGGGGAGCGCGAAGAGCGTGGGTGCGATGTTGTCCGCGGACAACACGCGTCAGGGGATGTTGTCCGCGGACAACATCGGCGGCGGTGCTCTGAGGCGGGGAGAGTCGAGCAGCGTTCCGGAGCCCGCAGCTTCGGCAATGTTGTCCGCGGACAACATCCCGGCACCCGCCAACCGAACCGAACCACGGGAAATGTTGTCCGCGGACAACATCGACCAGACCCCTCAGAGCGCGGGGGGGCAGCAGGCACCCGGCACGCCGATGTTGTCCGCGGACAACATCCCCACCGAGAAACCACTCCCCCAGCAGCCGCGTGGTGAGGGGCGTTCCGGTCTGGGCGGAACTCGCGTGGTGTCCGGGGATGCCCAGGCGCTGGTGCGCGCGCTCGGTGCGACTCCGGCGGAGATGGCGCGGACCATTCGTCAGGGCTGCTCGCCGGAGGAGATCACCGAGCTTCTGGAAGAACTGATGGAGCCGTAGGCCCACCGAGCGGACCTCGGTGGAGGGGATATAGGGGACAAGGCGGGAGTCCCACCCGGGAGGGGACGGGAGGGCGGATGTTGTCCGCGGACAACATCCGCCGACCAGGGCGGTGTCCACGCTGTGAGTCGCTGTGAGTCGGATGTTGTCCGCGGACAACATCGGCGGCGCTGCGCTGAGGCGGGGAGAGTCGAGCAGCGTTCCGGAGCCCGCAGCTTCAGCAATGTTGTCCGCGGACAACATCCCGGCACCCACCAACCGAACCGAACCACGGGAAATGTTGTCCGCGGACAACACGCACCGAGGTGGATCGAGGCCCTGGCAGGACTCCACCCGGGTGTCGTGAGCTGTCCCGCTGAAGGGCCTGCAGCCTGGTGGTTGGTCAGGTCCGGGACGGCATCGGCCCTGACCAGGGCGGGGATCGGTACGGTGCCGGCGGGGTGGTCGGAGCGACTGAAGCGACCGAAGCGACTCAGAACTCGAAGTCGTCGGCAGGGCTCGTGCAGGAGCACTCGAGAGGAACTCGAGGGAACCGGGGTACTCGGCCAGCCGGCGGGCGCAGGATCCCGGGGGATCCGGGGGCAGCGACTGAAGAAAAGCGACTGAAGGTTCCTTCGGTCGCTTCTGGTCTCATGAAGAAACAGCAGGTCAGAGCGGGTCCTTGAGGCCATCAGCGACCGAAGCGACCGAAGTTCCGGGTATATGGAGACATTCGCGTGTGTGCGTGTGTGTGTCATATATAGGAGAGTTCAGTCGCTTCAGTCGCTGTTTTGCTGTTCACACGCCTCTGACCTGCTGTTTTTCTCAGCGGCTGGAACAGCGACCGAAAGCTGCTGAGTCGCTGGGCCGCCTGGATTGAGTCGCTGGGGGCCGGTGCCTGCCCCAATGGGCCCGACTGCCCACAGGGGTCCTCTGGTGTCTCAGGATCTTCGCTAGTCTGTTTTCTGATTGAGTCGCTTTGGTCGCTGACGGGGGATGCGCGTGGCTGCTGAGCTGCGGGTTCGGGGGAGCGGGTCACCACAGCTCGCTTCTGTCGGGCCGGGTGCCGCTCCTTATCGGGCCGGGGCAACAGCACACTGGTTCGCCAGTCGGGGCTGGCCGGTCCATCCGCTGGCTGCCGGTCGTAAGACGCCGGTGGGCAACTGCGGGGCCTGCCGGGAGCAGGGGCACCGCCGGGAGGGCTGTGCGTGCCTGGCAGCCGGTCGCTGGTGCCACGGGTTTCACGCCGCCACGGTGGATCCGGTGGTGATCGACCGGTGGTGGGGCAGCGACCCGGGACTGGGCGTTGCGGTCGCCTGCGGGCCCGCCGCGCTGGTGGTCGTCGACATCGACGCGCACTGCCTGCCGGTGCCCGCTCGGGAGCGGCTGCTGCCGGGCATCGCGATCGCCGAGGGCGTTGACCTGACCGGGCTTGCCAACGGCTTCCACACGCTGGCGGTCCTGGCGGCGCTGCGTGGTGCCAGCAGCCCGGCCGAGGACAGCGCCACGTTGCGGGTGCGTACCCCGTCCGGGGGCCTGCACGTCTGGTACCGGGCCCGTCCGGAGCACCTCTGGCAGTGCTCGACCGGCTCCTCGGCGGGCCGGGCGCTGGCCTGGCAGGTCGACATCCGGGCCCATGGCGGCTACATCGTCGCCCCGGGTACCAGGACTTCGGCCGGCATCTACACCGCGCTCGGCACGGTCCGTGAGCCCGCACCGCTGCCCGACTGGTTGGCCGTCGAGCTGACCCGAACCGGTCACCTGCCGGCCGCCCCGTCGCCCCGGGCGCAGGACCTGGTGCCGCCGCGGGCCCGCCAGGCCGTCCTGGCCGCCGGTGGCGGCCAGGTGACGGCCACTCGGGTGCTGGCTGCCGTGCTGGCCGAGGTGGCTGCCTGCGGAGCGGTCACCGAGGGTGCGGGGTTCTCCGAGAAGCTCAACCGGGCCGCGTACACCGCGGGCGGTCTGGCCGCCGCCGGGTGTCTCTCCGAGGCCGAGGCCGAGCGGGTCCTGAACGACGTCGCCGGACAGGTGCGCCCGGGTCAGGAACGTCGCTGCCAGGCCATCATCCGCAGCGGACTGCGTGCCGGTGCGCGGCGCCCGCTGACCCTGGGGAGGTCGGCGTGATGCTCCCCGAGGGTGACACCCTGTTCGATGCCCAGGCCGTCGCACGGCAGATCCTCGCCCAGGCGCCCGCCGATCCGCCGGCCCGCCCGGAGCTGCCGGCGCAGGCCGGCGCGGCCGGGGCTGGTGAGGCGACCGCCGCCGGCCTGCTCCCGGACACGTTGACCGACCGTGGCAACGCGAAGCTCTTCGTGCGCCTGTACGCCGACGACTACCGGCATGTCCCCGGGCTCGGCTGGTACCGCTGGGACGGGACCCGCTGGCAGAGCGACGAGGACGACACGGTGATGTGGGCGGTCGGGGACCTGGCGGAGAGCATCGCCACCACCGATCCGCGCGGCGTGTTCACCAGCGTGGCGCTGCAGCAGCACCGTCGGCGCGCGTTGAGCACCAGCGGGATCAACGCGATGCTGGCGCAGGCCAAGTCGGCCCCCGGCATGGTGCTCAACGCGGCCAAGCTGGACGCGGACCCGTACTCGCTGTGCACGCCCGCCGGCATCGTGGACCTGCGGACCGGCGTGATCCGCTCGCCCGACCCGAACAAGGATTTCCACTCCCGTTCCACCAGCGCCGCCCCGCAGGCCAAGCCCACGCCGCGCTGGGACCGGTTCCTCACCGACACGTTCGGTGCGGGGCCGGAGGGCGCGGAGATGATCGACTTCTTGCGGCTGCTGCTCGGCTACTCCGTGACCGGTGATGTGGGCGGGCAGGTCATGCCCTTCCTCTTCGGGTACGGCAAGAACGGCAAGTCGGTGCTGCTGGACGTGCTGATGAAGCTG
This sequence comes from Kitasatospora sp. NBC_01266, assembly GCF_036242395.1. Lineage (NCBI taxonomy): Bacteria > Bacillati > Actinomycetota > Actinomycetes > Kitasatosporales > Streptomycetaceae > Kitasatospora > Kitasatospora sp. NBC_01266. Next base: position 14,599 of record NZ_CP108459.1, read on the forward strand.
CTCGGTGACTACGCGGATGCCGCGCCGCCCGGCTTCCTGATGGCCCGCCCGTACGAGGGGCACCCCACCGACCTCGCCGAACTGCACGGCCGGCGGGTCATCGTGTGCAGCGAGGTGAAGCCGGGTGACCGCTTCGACGAGGCGCGGGTGAAGCTGCTGACCGGTGGCGACCGGATCAAGGCGCGCCGGATGCGGCAGGACTTCTTCAGCTTCGAGCCGACCCACAAGCTGTGGCTCCTGGGCAACCACCGTCCCGAGGTGGGCACCGGCGGCTTCGCCTTCTGGCGCCGGATGAGGCTGATCCCGTTCGAGCGGGTGGTCTCGGACGACCGGAAGATCGACAACCTGGCGGACATCCTCGTCACCGAGGAGGGCCCCGGGATCCTCAACTGGCTCATCGAGGGCGCCCGCCGCTACCTGGGCGGCGAGAAGGACCTGACCGGTCCCGAGCGCGTCCGGATCGCCACCACCACGTACGCCGAGACCGAGGACCACACCGGGCGCTTCCTCGGCGAGGCCTGCCGGCTGGGCCCGGAGCTGCGCGCGGAACAGGCGCAGCTCTACGCGGCCTATAAGACCTGGTGCCAGAGTGAAGGGGCACCGCCCCTGTCGTCCCGGGCCTTCGCGACCCGGGTCCGCGAGGCCGTGGGGCTGGACTCGCCGAAGAGGATGATTCTCTCCAACCAGCGGAAGTACTACCCGGGTATCGGACTGCTCGCTGACGAGGAGACAGCATGAGTGCCCTCATGGCAGAGGACGAGATCATCCACGAGGTCGCCCTCGTCTGGCTTGAGGAGATCGGCGACCTCGACTACGTGCGCCAGAGCCTGGACCGCCTGCCGACCCGCCGGGGCCGGCCCGCCTACCACCGTGGCGGGCGGATGGTCGGCTACGCCCAACTCGGCCCCGGGGCCAAGCCCTCGCGGTCCTCCGGGACCTTCCGCCGCCGCGTCTTCTGGCTGCTTCCGCACGACCGGGACACCGAGCCCGACGGCCTGTACGCCAGCGGGGCCCCGGCCGAGGCGGTGGACCCCAGGACGGTGGCGCCGGGCTGCAAGGGGCGCAAGACCGAGCGCTCCGAAGGCCGGGCCCCGTCCTCGGCCTGATCCCGGATCCCTCTCCGTCCGGGGAGCATTGAAAAAACCGTCCATCCGGTCTATTTTCGATCCAGTTATCGCGCTGCCGAGCGACCGGGGGACGGTTTTCCCGCTCGGGAGCGGGCTGTGCGGGGACGTCAGGAGCATGGGGAGGCTCGCAACATGACACGGCGTTTGCACACGCAGGCGGTGGTCGTCGGCGGGGGACCGGTCGGCATGCTGGTCGCGGCCGAGCTGGCCCGGTACGGGGTGCGCACCGTGGTCCTGGAGTCGCAGGACCAGGTGTCGGTACAGCCCAAAGGGAACACCTTGCACGCCCGGACCGTGCAGTCCCTGGTCCGGCGCGGTTACCTCGCACCGCCGGTGACCGCGGGCGCGCCGGTCACCCGTTCCTTCCACTTTGCCGGGCTGCCGGGACTGCCGATCACCGCACCCTCGGCCGAACCCGAGCCGCTCCTGAAACGCCCTCAGGCCGAGCTGACCCGGCTGTTCGAGGAGCGGGCCAGTGCCGCCGGCGCGCAGGTCCTGCGCGGGCACCGGGTGGTCCGGGTCGGCCAGGGGCCCGACCAGGTCGAGGTCACCGCCGAAGGACCGGACGGACCGGTGACCTGGGTCGCCGAGTACCTGGTGGGCGCGGACGGCCCCAGGAGCCTGGTGCGCGAGCAGGCCGGCATCCCCTCCACGACCCGTCCGGCGACCGTGTCCGCGTTGTCCGGCGTCGTCAGCCTGCCGGATCCGCAGGCCCTGACCCCGGGTTGGCATCCCGGCCCGCGGGGCTGGGTCGTCGCCTCGCCGATGCCCGAGGGCACCAGCTACGTCCGGACGCTCGACTGCGCGGGGCCGGCCGCGGACCGGCACCGGCCCCCCACCCTGGCGGAGCTGCGCCAGGAGGTCTCCCGGATCGTGGGCCGCGACATCGCGATGGCGCAGCCGCACTGGCTGGGGAGATTCAGCGACTTCTCCCGGCTGGCCGGGACTTTCCGCACGGGCCGCATCCTGCTGGCGGGCGACGCGGCACACGTGCACTTCCCGATCGGTGGCCAGGGGCTGAGCACCGGACTGCTGGACGCGGTCAACCTCGGTTGGAAGCTGGCGCTCACGATCCTCGGCCGGGTGGGTCCGGACCTGCTGGACAGCTACGATCTCGAGCGCCGGCCGGCCGCCCAGCGGGTCGTCGACAACAGCCATGCCCAGCTGGCTCTGATGCGCCCGGACCCCGCGCTGGACCCGCTGCGCGCGCTCTTCGCCGAGCTGGTGGCCGCCGACGGGGGGAGCGGGCTGCTCAGCGGCCTGCTCAGCGCTCAGGACACGGTCTTCCCGGCACCCACTCGGAAGCCCTCGCCACGGGAAGGAACGTTCCTGCAGAACGTCCGCCTGACCACGCAGGCGGGGGAGACCGACGTGATCGGGCTGCTGGCGCAGGGGCAGCCGCTGCTGCTGCTCCTGGGCGGGGAGCCCGAGCGCTACCAGGAGCAGGCGCAGGGGTGGGCGGAGCTGGTGCGCGTGGTGCACGCCGCGCCGACGCCCGACATCCCGTACGAGGCGTTGCTCGTCCGGCCGGACGGCTACCTCGCCTGGGCTTCGGACGGTGACGCGCTGTCCGAAGCGCTGGCGGCGTACTTCGGCCCCCGGCCAGACCTGGCGGCAGGGGGCGTGGGGCAGGGCGGCGGACTCGTCCGCTCTCTCAGCTGACGGCCACCGACTCGCTCTCGAGCGCTGACGCCACCAACTCCTCGTAGACCGCCGGGCCCCTGCCCGGGGAGAGGTCCAGCGAGGCCAGGACCGAGGACAGCACCACGCTGGGCAGCACGTGGCGCAGCAGGTCGGAGATCCGCTGTCCCAGGTCCTGGTAGTCGGTCATGACGTGGGACATGGCCTGGACCCCGCCGAAGGACCCCACCAGCACTGCGGTGGTCTCGGCCGGAACCACGTGGGGCAGTAGTTCACCCTGCGCCTGCGCCTTCGCCAGCAGTTCCTGGCCGACCTGACTCCAGATCCGGAAGGGGCCGCTGCGGTCGAGGTCCTGGGCCAACTCGTCCAGGGTGAGCCGGACGCTGGCCCGGACCATGGGATCGGTCTGCAGGCGGTACGCGTGCAGCATCACTATGTCGACCAGCTGCTGGATCTTGCTGACGCGGTCGGGGACGACGAGCCGCTCGTCGTTCTGGGCCCTGAGCACGCCCTGCGCCAGGTGCTCCTTCGACTGGAAATGGAAGTACAGCGCCCCCTTGGTCACACCTGCGGCGGTGAGGATCTCGGCGATCGTCGCGGACTGGTACCCGCGCTCCTCGAAGACCTTGGCCGCCGCCGCCAGAATGCCCTGACGCGTACGGATGGCTCGGTCCTGCGTCGCCACTGTGCCTCCTCGACCCGGCAGACGGTCGGTGGATCCGGAACAACCCATCGAAAAAAACCGCTGAGTACGTATCTTAGAGCTCGCGGCGATTTCTCAGAAGGGGTGCTCGCATCGGATCGGTCGGCCCAGGAAACAATCACACTTGAACGAATCGTCTCCACAACATTGAGCGATCCTCTCCACACCGTGGCGCGGGTGTCCTGCTAAGGGCCGCCGGCCCGCCCCGCAGGGGCAGCCCGCAGCAGGTCAGGCGCTGCGCCGCAGCGCGGTGACGGTGGCGCTGAACACCGCCGCTCCCTCCTGATGGCCGGTCACCACGACGGTGTCCTCGCCAGTCGTCGCGGCGCAGGACAGTCGGGTCGCTTCGATGACGCACGGCGCGTCGAGCTCCACATACCGCTGGAAGTCGCCGACGATGCTGAGCGGCAGCAGGGAGGAGCAGTTCAACGCCGCGGCGGTGGCCTGGCGCGCGGCTTCCAGCAGCACCATGCCCGGCACGTGGTCCTGCGGGTGGTCGAAGAGCACGGGGTGCTGGGTGTCCACCCTCAGCTGCCAGCGGTTGGGCTCACCGCTGGGGGAGAGCACCACGTCCATCGGCGACATCCGTCCGACGTTCTGCGGCGCTGCCGGGGCCGTGAGCGGCAGTGGGTTCTGGTGGCCGCCGTGGTCGCCGCGGACCCGTCGATAGACCGCCGGGGAGGCGCAGGTCACGGAGCCGCCCCCGGTCGCGACGAGCTGACCGTCACGGCGCATGAACATCTCGCAGCGGAATCCGGCCAGATTGGCCCGGCGCCACTGGAGCTCGGTGCAGCTCACATCGATGTCGAGCGATGCCGGGGTGTTGCCGACCTGCAACTGGTCGGGGTTGACGGTGAGCTTGATGTCCCACATCAGGAACTTGTGGCCGAGTGGAACGCCGAGTTCCGTGTGTGCCAGCAGAGTTGCGGCCTGACGGATCGTCTCCGCGACGATCAGCGGGTCGTGGTAGCCGCCCTCGATCGGGGTGAAGAAGCTGTGGCTGCGCGGCCACTGGGCCCGGACGGTGAAGTGGGTGTCGTCCTGCCGCTGCCAGTCGGTGAGCATCACCTCGGCGACGGCGGCCCGATGGACGAACTCCTTCGGAACGGTCGTGGTCAGCGTCAGGGGCTGGAGAGTGCCCGCTCCATGCGGCGGAGCTGCTCGGTGGTGACGCCCGGCTGCCGATGCGGCTGTCGAACCCTCAACTCGAAACGTGCTCACAAGCCTGTCTCCCCCGAAGAAGTTGGTGTGAGTGGGTACTACGTTAGGAGAATTTACATACCAACCGGTTTAATTTCTAGTGGCTCTGGGCCACCAACCTGACGCGAGCAGAGCGTGACTCCGGGCATCGATTCCGTTGCGTCAGGAGGTAACTGATGGTCAAGCAGGAGCGCGCAGCCCGCACCCAGTGCTCGTTGATCCGGGCGGCGGCCGAGGTGTTCGCCGAGGCCGGTTTCGCCCCGGTCTCCCTCACCGCGGTCAGCAGGCGGGCGGGGGTGAGCAACGGCGCCCTGCACTTCCACTTCGCCACCAAGCAGGCACTGGCCCAGGCCGTCGAGGACGCGGCGGCGCGAACCGTCCGGCAGATCACCGCTGACGCCGCCGGGGAGGATGCCACGCTGCAGGGCCTGGTCGATGCCACCCACGAGCTGATCAGCCGGTCGGCGCGGGATGTGGTGGTGCGGGCCGGCTTCGGGCTGAGCCGCGATCCGCAGGGGGCGGGGTCGCCCAGACTGGAGTGGCAGCACTGGGTCGAGGGCGTCCTGCGGTCCGCCCAGAAGAAGGGGCAGCTGGCCGCTGGTGTGTCCGCGGCGGGTGCCGCCCGGACGATCGCGGCGGCGACCTTCGGCTTCGAGGTGCTCGGTGTGACGGACCGCAGCTGGCTCTCCGAGGAGCGGATCACCGGCTTCTGGGACCTCGTGCTGCCGGGGCTGGCGCAGCAGGACGCGCCGGCGCCGGTCAGTTCCCGGTTCACCGGCTGTGCGGGCGGTGCCGGTCGGCCGTCCCCGTGGAGCTGTCCGCAGGAGCCGGAGTAGGGACCGAGTGGGGACGGAGTAGGGGTCGGCCCGACGGGTGGCAGGGGCCTGGCCGGGTATGGTTAAAAACCGCACAGGCGGTTTGGTATTGACAAACCGACCGACCCGTCTTTTACTGAGACTACGTCAGGATCCCGCCCTCTCACAGCCGTCGGGTGCCTGGCGAATCACTACTCATGCACGGCCAGGGGAGACGGCATGGACATCGCTGTACTGGGCGCACTGGATGTCAGAGAGAACGGCATCCCGGTGACGCCCACCGCGCCAAAACCCCGTCAGGTCCTTGCCCTGCTGGCCCTGCACGCCGACCAGGTGGTGCCGGTGGCCGCACTGACCGAGGAGCTCTGGGGTGCGAAGCCACCGCGCAGCGCCCGCACCACCCTTCAGACGTACATCCTGCAGCTGCGCGAGCTGATCGCGGCGGCGCTGCCGCACGACGCGGCCGGCGGCGTCCAGCGCACCGCCAAGGACGTGCTGGTCACCTCGCCCGGCGGCTACCTGCTCAACACCTCGGACGGATCCAGCGACGCCAGCGAGTTCGAGCGGCGGGCCGGGCTCGGGTACCGGGCCATGGACGCCGGGGACTTCACCGGGGCGGCCCGCGAACTGCGCGACGCGCTCGCCCTGTGGACCGGCGCCGCGTTCGCCGACGTGCACACCGGTCCGCAGCTGGAGATGGAGCGCCAGCGCCTGGAGGAGACCCGGCTGTGCGCCCTCGACCAGCGGATCGAGGCCGACCTGCGTCTGGGCCGGCACCGCGAGCTGCTGGGCGAGCTGACCGTGCTGGTCAACCGGTACCGCACCCACGAGAACCTGCACAGCCAGTTCATGCTGGCGCTGCACCGGTCGGGCCGCCGCAGTGAGGCCCTGGACGCCTACCAGCGGCTGCGCAACGCCCTGGTCAGGGAGCTGGGCCTGGAGCCCTCGGCCGCGCTGCGGCGGTTGCAGCGCTCCATCCTGATGTCGGGTCCGGACTCCTCCCTCTACCCCGCGCCCGCCGCGGCGACGGGCCAGCGGCTCAGCCGCGTCGGCTGACGCTCGGCCGTTCGGCCACCAGGGTCCAGTCACGACGGAACGAGGAGACGGGATGCAGACCAGAGCGGAGCGCACGCGACGCAGGCTGGTCCTCGCCGGCGCGGAGCTGTTCGACCGCGACGGCTACGCCAGCGCGACGCTGGGCCAGATCGCGACAACCGCCGGAGTGACGAAAGGCGCGCTGTACTTCCACTTCGCCTCCAAGGGCGAGCTGGCCGACGCCGTGCAGGAGCAGGGCCGCCTGATGCTGTGCGAGTACGTCGAGGAGCGGTGGCTGGCCGTCCAGGCGCCGATCCAGGTGCTGATCGACCTGACGCACTGGCTGGCGCTGGGGCTGCACGAGGACCCGGTGATCCGGGCGAGCTGCCGGATCACCAGCGAGCGCGCCGGACGCGAGTCGGCCGCCACCGACTTCCACCAGGTCTGGATCCGCAAGGTGCTGCTCCTGCTCGAACGGGCCCAGCAGGCGGGGGATCTGCGCGGGCACCTGGTCGAGGACGGGCCGCAGACCCTGCTGTCCGCCGCGGTGTGCGGAATCGAGGTGCTCGCCGGCAGCGGCCTGCCCTACCCCGAGCTGCGGCGCAGGGTGGGGGCGCTGTGGGAGTCGCTGCTGCCGGCGCTCGTGCCGCCCGGTGACACGGGGCGCTACCGCACCGCCGAGGGGGCGGCCGCCCAGGTGGCGGTGGCCGGCGGCTGACTCCAGGCAGGGTCACCCGCCGCTGTGGGTCGGCTCCGCCCGGCGTCGAGCGCTGCTCGAGAGATCCGGCAGAGCCTTGGCGTACCCGAGAGAAGAGGTGACGCATGTCCGCTCAGCGAGTGCACGCGACCCAGCACTCGGTCCGCGTCGCCGCTCCCGCCGGGGTGGTCTACGGCATGCTGGCCGACGCCCGCCGCTGGCCGGTGTTCCTGCCCTCGCACGTGCACGTCGAGCGGATGGACTTCGACGGGGTCGAGGAGCAGCTGCGGGTCTGGGACGTCGGGACCGACCAGGTGCGCTCCTCCCTCGCCCGGCGCGTGCTGGACCCGCAGGCCCGGTCGATCGAGTTCGAGCAGCGGGAGGTCGCCTGGCCGGGCACCAGCACGACCGGCAGCTGGACCGTGGAACCGCAGGGCGAGGACCGGTCGCTGGTGACCCTGCGGCAGGACCGGCCGTGGACCGCGGGCGATGCGTCCGGCCCGGGCGCGGAAGCCCTGGAGCGGGACGCGCGGGAGCAGCTCGCCCACATCCGGGAGATGGCCGAGCACTGGGACAAGCTCGACGAACTGCTGCTGTCCTTCGAGGACAGCGTGCACGTGCAGGGTCCCCCGGAGCTCGTCTACGACTTCCTCTACCGGATCGAGGACTGGGTCGACATGATCCCCCACGTCGAGTGGAGCAGCGTGACCGAGGACCAACCGGGCGTCCAGGTCGCCGCGTTGAGCACCTGCGCCGAGGAGACCGGTGAGACGGTCACCGTCGAGGCCGTGCGGCTGTGCTTTCCGCACGCCGGGCGGATCGTCTACAAGGAGACCGTGACGGCGGAACTCATCGCGGCGCACAGCGGCGAGTGGTACCTGGTGCCGGACGAGTCCGGCGTGCGGGTCGTCTCGGCCCACCATGTGATGCTCCGCGAGGAGGCCGTCGAGCCGGTTCTGGGCGCGGGGGCCTGCCTGGCGGACGCCCGTCGGTATGTGCGCGAGTGGCTGGGCGGCGCGAGCACGGAGGCGCTGGGCCTGGCCAAGTGGCATGCCGAGAGCACCGTCCAGCGTCTGCGATGAGCACCACGAGGAGTCCGGGGACGGCCCTGGCCGACCCGGCACCGCCGGTGGCGGAGAACGCCGACGCGGCGCTGCGCGCCCGGCGGCTCGACCTGGCGCTGGGTGCCCCGCTCGACCCCGCCAACCCGTACGGACTGCCCGCGCTGACGGCCACCGACCGCGTCACCCTGCCGGCGGCCCCCGCCGGCCTGCGCGCCGAGCTGGTGCCGCGAGCCGCCGGGGGGCACTTCACCAGCGCCGACCAACTCGCCCGCGCGCTGCGCCCGGTGTTCCGCCGGGACCTGGCCCTGGGCCACCTGTGGGCCGTCCACCCGCTGGCGGTCGGCGAGCTGGACCCGGTGCCCGGGCGAGGGGCGGAGCTGGCGGCGCTGCTCGGGGCGGCCGGCCTGACCGCTGCGGCGGGCGGCGTGCTGCGGGCCGCCGCCCGCGTCGTCGACGGTCCGGACCGCCACGAGCTGAACCTGCGGCAGTGGTACCACACGCTCGCCGAGGCCTTCGCGGACCTGCTGGCCTGCGAGAGCCTGACGGCGGTGGCGCTGCGCTCGCTCGCGCTGCCCGCCGACGACGTGCCGGTGCTGGTCGCCGCGGTCGGCTATGCGGTGCCGCAGCTGGTGGGCGACACCCTCGACGCCCTCGAACTGGTGATGAACGAAAGCGGGTTCGGCCACGACCACGCCGAGCGCCGGATGCTCGCCAAGCTGGGCGGGGACCGGGCGCACACCCGGGTGGACTGGGCGGCGGCGGCCGACCGGCAGGCGCGGCTGGTCCGCGCGCTGCCGCGGTTGGCGCACCCCGCGCCGTCCGGTGCCCAGCGCCCGCCCGAGCCGCTGTTCCGGCTCGGGGACCCGGCACCGACCGCCGCCGGGCAGCCGCCGTCGGAGCCGGTGGGCCGACTCGCCGTGGACACCGCGCTCGGCGCTGCCGCGACCCGGCTGGCCGAGGCCGGCGACGTCGACCCCGCCACCGTCGCGCTCGCCCGCACCGCCCGGCGGCTGGTCGGCGAGCAGCGCGCGGTGCGCATCAGCTGCCGCACGGCGGCCGACCGCGACCCGGCCGACCCGGCGGCGCGGGCGCTGGCCGACCGCCAGGCCCTGCTGCTGCTGGCCGCGGCCGTTCTCGGCGTCGGGCAGGCCGCCGGCGCCTCGGGCAGCGGCTTCCTGGGCCGGCCGGACTGGGCGCTGCTCGCGCTCACCCGGATCACCGAGCGGCTCAGCGTCCCGCGACCCGCCATCGAGACCGATCCGCGGCGCGCGGTGTGGGCGGAGCTGGCCCGGCGGGGCCGGCAGGGCGTCGACTGCGACGTCCACGCCACGAGGCTGCCGTGGTGACCCGGACGAGGAAGACGAGGGCCGGAACATGACGTTGGCACAGCCTGCGGCAGGGGCGCAGCGCCTCGCGCCGCCCGAGCACGTCGCCGGTCCGGAGTCCCTGTGGGACCCGGTGTGCGACCGGATGGCGGACACCGGGCGGGCGGTGGTGCACACCACCTGGGGCGAGTGGCTGACCGCCGCGCTGTTCGATCCCGAGCTGCGCCGGCTGCTGGGGCCCGACTGGCCGCGCTACCGGCAGACCCCGGCGGCGGTCGGCCGGTTCCGGTTCGCCGTCGCGCGCCTGGTGGTGAAGTACACGGCCGCAGCGGTGCTGCAGGTCTCCCCGGGCGATCTGGACCTCGCCTACAAGCCGGGCGGCAGACCGTATCTGCGCGGCATCGGCGAGGAGCTCGAACTGAGCCTGTCGCACACCGACGAGCTGATCGTGGTCGGGGTGAGCCGGACCGGACCGATCGGGGTGGACGCCGAGCCGGCCGCCCGGCGGGTCTCCTTCGAGCTGCTGCGCGAGCAGGTCTGCACCGCCCGGGAGGCCGAGGCGATCAGCGCGCTGCCGGAGCAGGAGCGGGCGGCGGAGTTCCTGCGCCTGTGGACGCTGAAGGAGGCGTACACCAAGGCACTCGGGCACGGAATGCGCCGGCGCTTCGGCGCGTTCGGTTTCACTTGGTACCCCGATGGCAGTGCCGAACTCACCGAGGACTCCCCGACCGCGCACGAGTGGGCCTTCGCCACCCACCTCGTCCAGGGGCGGTATCTGGTGAGCGAGGCCCACCGCCGGCTGGGCGGGGTAGAGGTTCGTTTGCGGTGGGATCCAGAGGCGCTCGAGGAAACCGACCTCTGACCTGTGCGATTACTAGGCTCTCCGAGGTCGGGGCACCCCACCGGGAGTTGAGCTGAGGCGACTACCGTGCGTCATGGCATGGGCACCGAAGCCGCTCGGCCGACGTGCGCGGAAACGAGTTCGAGAAGGAGGGTAGGGGGTCGGTCTGCCTCGCCAGCGACGGTGGAGCCGGCGCCCGGGGCAGCGGATGAGCAGTCACCACTCGTCAGCGGACACCGTCCTCGCCGTACTCCTCGAGCTGGACGGCGAGGCGCCCAGGTCCGCGCTCGCCCTCGAGCTGTGCGGGCCGCTCGGCCTCGTGCAGGCCGAAGCCGTCGCCGACCGGCTGGCCGAGCGCCATCGCGGGTACGCCATCGCGCTCGACGGCGGGAGGGGCCGCTACGTGCTGCGCCTGGAGCCGGCGGACACCGCGCCCGGCCCGGTGCCGCTCACAGCCGACCTGCTGGCCGACCTGCTGGCCCCGCTGGCCGGCGTGGACGCCCTGGTGCCGGTCACCGGACACCAGCGCGAGCTGCTGCTGGCGGCCGTGGGCGGGCAGGGCGGGCCCGGACGCCACGTCGAGCAGCTCTCCTGGAACTGGTCCGGCCCGCTGGACCTCGACCGGTTCAGCACGGCCTGGCAGTCGGTGGCCGAGCGGGAGGTGGTGCTGCGGGCCTCCTTCGACTGGACCGGCGCCCCGCGCCTGGTCCTGCACGACCGGGCCACCATCGACATCGCCCGGCGCCCGGACACCGCCATCGGCTGGGGCGACATCCTCAAGGACGACCGGGCCCGGGGCTTCCAGCTGCACCGGCCCGGCCTGCTGCGGGTGACGCTGCTCGAGGCGCCGCGCGGCGCCAGGTCGGGCGGCCGTATGTCGGCCAGCCGGATCCTGGTGACCTATCACCGTGCCGTGCTCGACGAGCGCGGGGTGCTCCTGCTGGTCCGGGAGTTCTACCGGGCGTACGTGTCGGGCGGCGGGCTGCCCGGCGGTGACCGGCGCCCCGACATCCGCGACCACGCCCGCTGGCTGGCCGGTCAGCACACCGACACCGCGCGGCGGTTCTGGGCCCTGGCCGTGCCGCCGCGCGGCGCCGCCGTCAGCGTGGGCCGCCCCGGCGACCCCACCGGGTACACCGGCCCAGGGCGGCTGCAGCGCCGCCTGCGGCCGCCGCAGACCTCGCGGCTGAGGTCCTGGGCGGCGGTGCGCGGCGTCGGCGAGAGCAGCGCGCTGCACGTGGTCTGGGCGCTGCTGCTGTACCGGGCGGCGGGCGCCGACGGTCCGCTCCCGGTCACCTTCGGGGTGCACCTGTCCAGCCGCGAGCTCTCGCTGCCGGGCGCCGCGGGCATCCCCGGGGTGCTCGGCAACCCGCTGCCGGTGACCGTGACCGTCGACCCGGCCGCCCCGCTGGTCGAGCTGCTGTGGCAGGTCCGGGACGCCGCGCTGGACCTGAGCGCGTATGCCTGGGTCTCCGGCGACCTGATCCGGGAGTGGAGCGGTCTGCCCGACGACGCCGAACTCGGCGACACCCTGGTCCAGTTCGACAGCTACCCCGAGCTGCCGCAGACGCTGCGGGCCGAACTCGAGGTCCAGGGCATCGAGGTGGACACCCCGCACAGCGCCGGCAGCGACACCAGCCTGCCGATCACCCTGGTCGCGCAGCACGACGCCGAGGGCGGGATGCTGCTGAGCGCCACCTACGACCGGGCCAGGCTCGCGGACGGCGACGCCTCCGGGACGCTCTCGCAGTGCATGCAGCTGCTGCGCGGCCTTCCCGACCAGCAGGACCAGCAGGCCACCGTCGCCCAGGTGCTGGACCTGCTGGACGCCGAGGTGCCGCGGGTGGCGCGGCGCGGCTGCGGGCCCAAGCGGGCCGCGCCGACGGTGCTGCGCCCCGGCGAACCGCAGGCGGGCGTCATCTGCCTGGTCGAGGTCCCCGGCGTCCCGGCCGGTGCCTACGAGCTGCTGACCGCCGAGTACCAGGGCCCGGAGCGGATCGTCTCGTTCGGCCCGGACGACGCGGCGGGCGGCTGGCCGGCCGAGCTGGGCGACCTGCTGCTGCCGGGCCGGCGGCTGGTCGTGTGCGGGTGCGGGCCCGGCAGCGCGGCCGCCTACGAGCTGGCCCGGCGCGCGACGGCGCGCTCGGGCACCTCCGCGACCGTGGTCATGACGGGGATCGGTGACGCCGTCGAGTGCGCGCGTGCCCTGGCCCGCGCGCTGGAGTGCGTCCGCGCGCGCAGCGGGCCGGAACCGGGAGCGCAGAGCAGCCGCCCGTGAGTCCCGCTCGAGCACTCCTCCGGCAGGCCAAGAGCGGTGCTTGAGCGAGATGCCTGACGGTGTTCGAAAAGCGGAGGAGGGGGCATGGCCGAATCGGACCGCGGAAGACCGGATCTGCGCGTGGAGCGGGGAGAGGTCACCAGCGAGGAACTCGCCGCGCTCACGGTCGCGCTGCTCGCGTTGCGCGCGGCGGGAGCGGGGCGGAGCGGGTTCGGACAGCGACCGCTCAACAACTCCCGCTGGTGGCGCGGGCCGGAGGCGTACCAGGCGCCGCTCAGTTGGCAGTGACGGGATCCCCCACCCGTGCGGAAACGGATCTCCAGAAACGGATCTGACGAAATGTCAATGACAACTGACCTTGCTCCGCTCGAACTCGGGCCGAGCGACATTCGAGGCCGGGTCGCGGAGCTGCACGGCATCCGGGCAGCGGCGGAGAACGGTCCGAGCGCGAAGGCGACCGAGGCGCAGCACGCGAAGGGCAAGCTGACCGCGCGTGAGCGGATCGAGCTGCTGGTGGACCCCGGGTCGTTCAACGAGGTCGAGCAGTTCCGCCGGCACCGGGCCACCGGGTTCGGCCTGGAGGAGAAGAAGCCCTACACCGACGGTGTGGTCACCGGCTGGGGCACGGTGGACGGCCGGACGGTCTTCGTCTACGCGCACGACTTCCGGATCTTCGGGGGCGCGCTGGGCGAGGCCCACGCCACCAAGATCCACAAGATCATGGACATGGCGATCTCGGCCGGAGCGCCGCTGGTCTCGCTGAACGACGGCGCCGGCGCCCGGATCCAGGAGGGCGTCAGTGCCCTGGCCGGGTACGGCGGGATCTTCCAGCGCAACACCCGGGCCTCCGGGGTGATCCCGCAGATCTCCGTGATGCTCGGTCCGTGCGCCGGTGGCGCGGCCTACAGCCCAGCGCTGACCGACTTCGTCTTCATGGTGCGCGAGACCTCGCAGATGTTCATCACCGGCCCGGACGTGGTGAAGGCCGTGACCGGCGAGGAGATCACCCAGAACGGCCTCGGCGGCGCGGACGTGCACGCCGAGACCTCCGGGGTGGCCCACTTCGCCTACGACGACGAGCAGACCTGCATCGCCGAGGTGCGCTACCTGCTGTCGCTGCTGCCGCAGAACAACCGGGAGAACCCGCCGTACGGCGCCACCGCCGACCCGGCCGACCGGCGCTGCGAGGCGCTGCTCGACCTGGTGCCGGTCGACGGCAGCCGGCCCTACGACATGGGCAAGGTGCTCGAGGAGCTCGTCGACGACGGCGAGTACCTGGAGGTGCACGAGCGCTGGGCCCGGAACATCATCTGCGCGCTCGCCCGGCTGGACGGCCAGGCGGTGGGGATCGTGGCCAACCAGCCGCAGGTGCTCGCCGGGGTGCTGGACATCGAGGCGTCGGAGAAGGCGGCCCGGTTCGTGCAGATGTGCGACGCCTTCAACATCCCGATCGTGACCCTGCTGGACGTGCCCGGCTTCCTGCCCGGCGTGGACCAGGAGCACGGCGGCATCATCCGGCACGGCGCCAAGCTGCTCTACGCCTACTGCAACGCCACCGTGCCCCGGATCTCGCTGATCCTGCGCAAGGCCTACGGCGGCGCCTACATCGTGATGGACTCCCAGTCCATCGGCGCCGACCTGACCTTCGCGTGGCCCACCAACGAGATCGCGGTGATGGGCGCCGAGGGCGCCGCCAACGTGATCTTCCGGCGGCAGATCGCGGACGCCGAGGACCCCGAGGCCATGCGCGCCCGGATGGTCAAGGAGTACAAGTCCGAGCTGATGCACCCGTACTACGCGGCCGAACGGGGCCTGGTCGACGACGTCATCGACCCCGCCGACACCCGCCAGGCGCTGATCCGCTCCCTCGCCATGCTGCGCACGAAGCACGCCGAGCTGCCCTCCCGCAAGCACGGCAACCCGCCGCAGTGACCCTGCTCCGCACGCCCTCGCGTCCGGCCGCGGACCCGCGCCGGCGCGGGGGGCGGACCGGAGCCCGGACGTGGTGGTCATCGGGTGTCAGACCGGTCCGGCCGGTCCGACCGGTTCCGACCGTCCACCCTGTCCCCCCGAAGCGGGAAGGCGAGAGCCTTGAAACGTAACGTCACGAATCTGGCGCTGATGGTGTCGATCCTGCTCCTGTCGGTCGTCTCGGCCTGCGACGTGCCCGACCACGTCGGCCTCGGCTGCAAGCAGAGCACCTGCCATCTGAACCTCGAGTCCGGCAAGTCGGTGACCATCGGCGGCCAGACCTTCGCGGTGGACCACCTCTCCGACGACTCGGTCACCCTCGACTCGCACGGCATCTCGCTCACCGTGCACACCGGCGTCGACGTCACCTTCGGCCGCTACCACCTGAAGTTCAATCGGAGTGACAGCGGTTCGGCCGCGCTCGACGTCGGCGGCGGTTGAGACCGGCGGCCGGTCGGTCCGGGCCTCACTCGTTCTCCGTAGCCGGGTCCCGCGGGCTCCCTCGCGCGAGCGATCCGGGGGTCGGCGGATCGCCTCGGTCGGCGATGCGCCACGCGGTTCCCGGCACCCAGAATCCCGGTACGGGAGACATCGGGACCAGCAGCACCCTTGGAGGCGCCCACCATGACCAGCGAGCCGCTGACCTCGCCGCCGACGGCACCTTTCGGCACCGGGGCCGATGTCCTGACCGGGCTCACGCAGGTGCTGGCCGATCTGCTGCAGACCGACCCCGCCCGGATCGACCCGCAGCAGCCCTTCCAGGCCCTCGGCCTGGACTCGCTGCTCACCGCCGAGTTCGTGGCGGGCGTGAACGCGAGCCTCGGCACCCGGCTCGCGGCGGGCGTGCTCTACGACCACCCGACCCCGGCGGCGCTCGCCCGGCAGCTGGCGGCCGAAGGCGCGGCGGCCGGGTCGCGGCCCGACCGCCGGGACCGCACGGAGCAGGCCACGACCGCCGGCACGCTGGTCCTGGAGACGCTCTGCGAGCAGGTGGCGCTGCTGCTGCACTGCGACCCCTGGGAGATCGACCCCGAGACCCCGCTCAGCCAGCTCGGCATCGACTCCATCGTCGGCGCCGAGGTCGTGGCGGTCATCAACCGCACGTACGGCCTCGCCGAGCGGCCCGCCACGCTCTACGACCACCCCACCCTCGCGGCCATGGCGACGTACCTCGCCTCCCGGGTCGGAGCCCCGCAGCAGCCGGCCCCGCCCGCACCGCGCCGCCAGGACCCCGCACCGCTCGCCGTGCCCCGCGCGGCGGCCGCACCGCTGTCCGGCGGTGAACTGAACGCCCTGCTCGACGCGGTGCGCGACGACCTGCTCACGGTCGACGAGGCAGCCGCCCTGCTGGCAGCCCGCGCAGCCTGAGCCGAGGACACCGCATGAACAACTGGGAGATCCTGACCTCGTTCAAGAGCGGCGCGCTGACCCGCGAGCACGCCGCGGCGCTGCTCACCACGGCGCCCATCGCGCCGCTGCTGGTGACCCCGCCGGTCGGCGCGGCGGGGCCGGCGGGGTCCGGCCGGGCCGTGGAGCAGTACGCCGTCACGGCGCTGCACGGGCGCTTCCCGCAGGCCCCGGACCTCGACGCGTTCTGGCGCACCGCCGCCGACGGGCACGACCGGGCCGGCGAGGCGGGGTCGGGGCGCCGCCTCGAGGGGGTCGACGAGTTCGACCCCGAGTTCTTCGGCCTCGACCCGCAGGACGCCGTGCTGATGGACCCCCAGGAGCGGTTGTTCCTGGAGGTCGCCTGGCACACGCTGGAGACCGCCGGCTACACCGGGGCCCGGCTCGACACGCTCAGCGCGGCCGACGGCGAGCCCCGCAGCCTCGGCGTCTACGTCGCGGTCGGTTCCGCCGACTACGGCCTGCTCAGCACCGAAGCGCGGGCCGGGCAGTCGTCCGGGCAGTCGTCCGGGCAGCCGTGCGGGCAGCCGTGCGGGCAGCGGGCCGAACGGTCGCGCCGCGTGCCGTCGGCGGCCTGGAGCCTGCCCAACCGGCTCTCCGCGCTGCTCGACCTGCGCGGTCCCAGCCAGAGCCTGGACACCGCCGAGTCCTCCTTCCTGGTCGCGCTGCACCTGGCGCTCGGCGCCCTGCGGGCCGGGGAGTGCGCGGCGGCGCTGGTCGGCGCCGTCGACCTGCGGCTGCATCCAGCCCGGCAGAGCCCCGAGGGCGGCGAGGGCGTGGGCGCGGTCCTGATCCGGCCGCTCGCCGCCGCGCAGGAGGCCGGGGACACCGTCCACGCGGTCATCCGGGGCGCCGCCGTCGCCCACGCCGGTCGGTCCGGGCCCGCCGCCGAACTGCGGCTCGCCCGGCGGGCGCTCGCCCTGTCGGGCATCGACGCGTCCAGCGTCACCCTCCGGGAGGACGCGGGCACCGCGGCGGCCACCGTGGGCGAGGCGGGCGCGGCCCTTGGTCTGGCGGCGCTGGTCCGGGCCGTGCTGCAGCTGCGCCGGGCCACCCTGCTCCCCGGTCCCGGTGAGGTGACGCCCGCCGAGTGGCCCAGGCCGCTCGACGAGGCGGGCCACGAACTGCCGCTGCGGGCCGCGGTCGCGATCCGCGGCGCGGGCGGGACCGCGGCCCAGGTGGTCCTGGAGGAGTACCGCGGGGCCGGGAGCCGGAGTCCGAGCGGACCGGCCAGGCTCGCCGGCAGGCGCGAGGAACTGGTCCTGCTGTCGGCGCCCACCCCGGAGCACCTCGCCGCCACCGCGCGCCGGCTCGCCGAGCGGCTGTCCCCACCGGACGGCTCGCCGGCCTGCCCGCCGACCCTGGCCGACGTGGCCCGCGAACTGCGGCTGGGCCGGGCCGTCATGGCCTGCCGACTCGCGGTCACCGTCCGGACCACCGCCGAACTCGCCTGCGCGCTCGCCGTGTTCGCATCCGATCCGGACCGGACCGGCGACCAGGTCGGCAGCGCCGACCTGCGCCCCGGGCGGGCGCCGGCCCCGCCGCTGGACGACTTGCCGGAAACCGCGGAGTACCTGGCGGCCCTGTGGCGGGGACAGCGCCTGGCGGCGCTGGCGCGGTTGTGGCTGGCCGGGGTGGACGTGACAGCGGCCGGCCCGGTGGAGCGCGCCCCGGTGCTGCCGCTGCCCGCCACCGCGCTGCTGCGCCGGCCGTTCTGGATCGGTCGCGACACGACGGACGGCCCGAGCCGATGACCATCACCGCGCCGGAGCCGCAGCGGGAGCGCCTGGACCCGGACGAGCAGCCGACCGCGCTGGTCAAGCTCTGGATCTGCCCCAACGACGACCTCCCACCCGCGCTGGCGGGCGTGCTCGCCACCCACTGGCTCGACGAGCAGGAGCGGGGCAACGCGAACCGCTTCCTCTTCGAACGCGACCGCCGCCAGTACCTCGTCGCGCACACCTTGGTGCGGCGCGCCCTGGCACTGGAGGTGGGCGTGGCCGAGGCCGACCTGGTCTTCTGGCGCTCCTCGCGCGGCCGTCCCTTCCTGCGCCCGCTGCCGGGCGGGCCGCCGCGCGGCAGCGCGCATCTCGACTTCAACCTGTCGCACGCCAGCGGGTACAACCTGCTCGGCATCGTCCGCGGGCACCGCGTGGGGGTGGACGTCGAACGGCTGGACCGGGATCCGCAGACCATCGACACCATCGTGCGCACCTTCACCCCGCAGGAGCAGAGCTGGGTGGCCGGTGCGGCCCCGGGTCACCCGCGCACCCGGCGGGCGCTGCGGCTGTGGACGCTGAAGGAGGCGTACTCCAAGGCGCGCGGCCTGGGACTCGGGCTGCCCTTCGACGAGTTCTCCTTCACGCTGGCCGAGGACCGGGTGCTCGACTTCCGGCCGCCCGCCGACGACCTGGGCCGGCAGTGGCGCTTCCTGGAGCTCGAACCGGTGCCCGAGGTGCTCGTCGCGGTCGCCGTGCCGGACGACGCCGACCGGTCGCCGACGCTCCAGCTGCACTACGGATTTCCCTGGGGGCGGGAGGAGGCGCGGCGTTTCGTGCTGCCCGAGCCGGTGGGCGGCCCGCCGGGCTACTGAGCCGCCGGCACCGCGGTCGCCAGGCGCACGCCGGCCTCGATCGCAGCGGCCAGCGCCGGCAGGTCGTCCTGGTAGTAGAAGTGATCGCCGGGGAAGATCCGCAGCCCCAGGAACCGATCGCAGCGCTGCGCCCAGCGGGCCAGCTCCGGACGGCCCGTGACCTGGTCCCGGGCCCCGCCGAACACGGAGACCGGCACCGGCAGCGGCTCGGTGACCGGCGCGGGCCGCCAGTTCGCCAGCAGCTGCAGATCGGCGCGGATGATCGGCGTGAAGAGCCGCCACAGCCGGGGCTCGGCCAGCAGCTGCGGGGGAGTGCCGCCCAGGCGGGTGATCCGGTCCAGCAGTTCGGCGTCCGACAGGCCGCCCGGCGACACCGGGACCGGCGGGCCGTCCGGGCCCGGTGCTCCGCAGGCCGAGATGCCCAGCCAGACCGGCGCGGTGCGGCCCGCCGCGACGAGCCGGCGGGTGAGCTCGTAGGCGACCAGGGCGCCCATGCTGTGGCCGAAGAACGCGAACGGGACTGCGGAGCCGTCCAGTTCGGGTCCCAGCCGGTCGAGGAAGTGACCGACCAGGGCGTCGCCGTCGGTGATGAGCGGATCCCGCAGCCGGGCGCCGTGGCCGGGCGCGTCCAGGGCCGTCACCCGCCAGTGCGGCGGCAGGTGCCCGCGCCAATCCTGGAAGGCCGGGCCGGAGCCGCCCGCGTGCGGGAACAGGAAGAGCCGCAGGCCACCGGACGGCACGGAGGTGAGCGGTTCCAGCAGCGGTTCCGACAGCGGTTCCAGTAGCGGTTCCAACATGGCTCCAGGTGGTCTTGAGTGATCAACAGGCCGAATCGGCAGCCGACTTCGAGTTCCGCTGGAGGACAGCTACACAAAACCGGGTGCGGGGGACGGGCGCGGCTAGGGTGCGTGACGGCCGACTACATCAGGCCATCGAAAGACTGCAAGGGCTCGACGAGGTGCGGAGGACACCGTGAAGATTCAGGTTCTGGGTCCGTTGAGTGCCGAGGTCAACGGGGGATCGATCGTTCCGACGGCCGGCAAGCAGCGGCAGATTCTGGCGTTGCTGGCGCTCTATCCGGGGCGGGTCATGCCGCTGCGCACCCTCATGGAGGAGCTCTGGGGGACGGAGTCCCCGCCGAGCGCCCTCACCACACTCCAGACGTACATCATGCAGCTGCGCAGGAGACTCGGCACGGCGATCGGACCGGGCTCCCCGGCCGGCGCCAAGGACATTCTGGTCACCCGGCACGGTGGCTACCTGCTGCAGATCGACGACGACTGCGTCGACGTGCACCAGTACGAGCGGCTGGCCCGGGAGGGCCAGACCGCCTTCGAGGCGGGCGACAACGGGGTGTCCGCCGCCCGCTTCCGCGCCGCGCTCGACCTGTGGAGCGGCGCACCGCTGGTGGACGTGCGGGTCGGGCCGGTGCTCGACATCGAGGTCATGCGGCTGCAGCAGAGCCGCCTGGTCACCGTGGAGCGGCGGCTGGACGCCGACCTGCGCCTGGGCCGGCACGCGGAACTCATCGCCGAGCTGACCGACCTGACCGCGCGCCACCCCCATCACGAGGGGCTGCACTCGCAGGTCATGCTGGCGCTGTACCGCTCGGGCCGGCAGGCCTCCGCCCTGGAGGCCTACCGCAGGCTGCGGATGCGGCTGATCGACGACCTCGGTGTCGAACCCTCGCAGCAGCTCCAGCGGATGCACCAGGCGATCCTCTCGGTCGACCCCCAGCTGGACGTCCTGGCGGGGCCGCGCCACACCTCGACCTTCGATCTCTTCGCGGCATAGCTTGGCCCCTGACGGACCGGCAGGCTGAGGCGGCGGCCTCAGCTGCCGACTGCCTGCAGCCTCTCGATCGTCTGCCAGAGAACCGCCGGGGTGGCAAAGGTCTCGAGCGACAGCGCCTCGTCCACGAAGCGGACGTCGAACGCGCCCTCCAGCGACCCGAGCAGCTCCACCGCACCGAGCGAGTCCAGACCGGAGTCGCGCAGATCGGTGTCGGCCTCGAGTGGCTCCTCGCCGTCGAGGAACGGCAGGTACTCGCGAAGCAGTTCCTCGAACTTCTGGTCCCACGCCATGGTGACAATCACCTTTCGTCTTGTGCTGGTTGATCGGTTGTCGGTTGATCGATCGGTCGATCGGTCGATCGGTTCTCAAGAGGACGAGCCGGTACCGGCCGGATCGGCCGGGGACCCGTTCCCCGCCCCTGGCCCTGCGACGGACTCAGCGTCCCGTCGCAGGGCCAGGGGCGGGGCTGTCTGCCCGTGGCGCCGTCAGGTCATCGACCCGCCGCGCGCACCGGCCAGTGCCAGGTCCATCGGAAGGTCGCCCCGGCCGTTGATCTGCAACTTCCGGTAGACCTTCGTCAGGTGCTGCTCGACCGTGCTCACCGTGAGGTAGAGCTTGGCCGAGATCTCACGGTTGGTCAGACCCTGCGCCGCCAGCGTGGCCACCCGCTGCTCGGAGCGGCTGAGCCGGCTCTCCGCCCGCTCGTCGCCCGGCTGGGAGGCCAGCTCCCCGCCCGGCTCGCGGAACGGGGCGTCGGGCAGGATCTCCTTGCACAGCGCCGCGGCGCCGCACTCCTTGGCCAGGCTCCACGCCGCCCGGCGGGTGCCCGTTCCCTTCAGCGGCGTGTTGCCCGCCGCCGGCGTGGTCCGGCCGAGGTCGGCCATCGCCCGGGCGGTCGCCAGCCGGTCGCCGGAGCGCTGCAGCTCGTCGACCGCCTGCTCCAGCAGCGAGACACGCTGCCGGGACGAGCCGACGGTCAGCGCCCGCTGGTGCAGGGACTGGCCGCGCACCCAGGCCCGGCGCGCGTCCGGCATGGCGAGCTGCTGCAGCACCAGGCGCTCGGCCTGCTGCGGCTTGCCCAGGCGCAGCAGCGCCTGCGCGGCGTCGCTGCGCCAGGGCAGGAAGGCGGGCCGGTCGATGCCCCGGCTCTGCATGATCCGGCCGATCGCCATGAAGTCGGCGAGCGCGGCCTGCGGCTGGTTGCCGGTCAGGTGGTGCAGTCCGCGGGCGCGCAGGAAGGCCAGGCCGTGCAGGCTGTCCAGCAGCCCGCGCGGCAGTGGTCGGTCGCACTGACGGGAGGATTCGGTGTAGTTGCCCATGGCGCTGTGGGCCTGGATGAGCACCGCTGTCGCCGCGTAGCGGAAGGTGCCCCCGCTGCGCTCGGGGACCGTCTCCAGCGCCCGGGTGGCGTACGAGCAGGCGCCGGCCAGGTCGCCCAGGCGCAGCAGCGCCTGGGCGTGCAGCGTGGCGAAGACCGAGCCCCAGCCCGGCGCGCCGCACCGCCCGGCCTCCTCCAGCAGCTCCCGGCTCCAGGGCACGGCCCGCTTCGGGTGGTCGGAGAGGATCAGCGACTGCAGGGCCTGCACGATCGGCGTCAGGGTCGCGTCGGTCAGGGTGGCCGACAGCAGCAGGCGGTTGGCAGCGCCGGCGCTGGTGTCGAGCACGGTGTCCAGCGGTGAGGCGGTGTCCAGGGGGGCGGCGGCCTCGTCGTCCGCTCCGCCGTCGCGGTGGCGCAGCAGCTCCGAGGCCTCGGTCAGCTGCCCCTGGAGCAGCAGCAGCGGGGTGAGGGGCTGCACCCGCTCACCGTCGAAGCTGCCGGCGCGCAGCACGGCGAGCAGGCCGGTGAGCCGCCGCTCGGCCGCGGCCGGGTCGAAGCGCCAGGTGATCTGGGCCAGCCGGATCGCGATGACGTTGCGCTGCTGCTCGTCCGCGCACACCTGGTGGGCCAGTTCGAGCAGTTCCAGCGCCCGGCGCCCGTCGTCGGTCGCCAGGCAGGCCTCGGCGGCGTCGCCCAGCACCTCGGTTTCCGCGGCGGAGGCCGTCCAGTGGGCGTTGCCGCAGGCGGCGGCGGCCAGCAGGTGCTCGGCTGCCTCGGTCGCCGGGTAGCCCCGGCGCTGCAGCAGGAAGGCGGCGTGGCGGTGCAGTTCGAGCAGGCGGTCGGCGGAGAGCCCACCGAGCACCGCGTCCCGCAGCACCAGGTGCCGCAGCCGCCCGCCGGCGGTGATGCCCGCTGCCTCCAGCGCCGCCAGGCCCTGCCGGACGGCGGCCGGCGTGCTGCCCAGCAGCTCCGCGACGTGGTCCGGCGAGGCGGTGCTGTCCAGCAGCGCGACGGCCTGGGCGACCGCCGCCGTGGTCGGGCCCGCGCGGTGCAGGCAGGCCCGGACGGCCTGGGCGAACGGTCCGCCGGGCTCCAGCCGGGCGTCCGCGTCCCTGGTGTCGGACCGCTCGTCCAGCAGAGCGCGCAGCAGCAGCGGGTTGCCCCCGCTGGCCTCGGCCAGGAACGGGGCGTGGCCGTCCCGGCCGGCCGAGCGGGCGAGCGCGCCCACCTCCTCGGCCTGGAGCAGGCCGAGCCGGATCCGCCGGAACGCGGGCTGGCGCATCAGCTCGGTCGCGAAGGCGGGGTTGCCCGCCTCGTGGTGCGGTGTGCCGGCGGCGACCAGCAGGATGCGGGCCGAGCGGGCGTGGTGCGCGAGGTACTGGAGAAAGGCGAGGGACTCGTCATCGGTGTACTGGATGTCGTCGACGCACAGGACGACCGGGGCGTCCTCGCTCATCTCGCGCAACTCGGCGCAGAAGCTCTGCATCTCCTCGATGCGCGGTGGCGCGGTGTCGGTCACGGTGATGCCGGGCATCGCGATCAGCCGGTCGCTGTTGACCAGCTGGCGCAGGACACCGAACGGGGTGCCGCGCTCGGTGGGGACGCCCACCGCGCACAGGACGACGGCGCCGGCGGTCACGGCCTGTTCGACGACCGCGTGGACGAGCGAGCTCTTGCCGCAGCCCGTGGGGCCCTCGATCAGGACGATGCCGCAGCGGCCTGCGGCGCAGTCCGTGAGGGCCTCGCCCAAGGTTCTGATCGCTGCTGTCCTGCCGACCAACGTCATAGTCACCCCGTCCCAGTTGGTCCACCCCTAAACCTCGACCAGCCTGGGTACGACGCCTACAGCGGCGATCGAGTCCTGACGGAGCAGGGGCTGTGTGGGCCATGACTCGCGGGGGATCGCGGGGATCGCGGGGTTTGCCGGGCGCGGGGTCTGCCGGCGCGGACGGTGCTCAGGGAGCGGACGGCTCGGCGGGGACGGACGGCTCGGAGCGCACCAGACCCGCGTCGCGCAGCTCCTCGACCCAGATCTCCAGATCCGCGCGGGTGTTCACCAGCTCGGTCTCCCAGACGGCCGCCAGCGTACGGGCCGCCGCGTCCAGGTCTCCGTCGTGCTGGCGCAGGGCGATCCAGATGGCCGTGCCCACCGGGCCCCACTGGAAACAGCTGGACGGCAGCGTCTCCGTCACCACATTCAGCCGCCCGTTCATATCGACGCTGACGCTCAGGCCGGGCACCGGTAGAACCCGCACATTCACCTCCAGCCCGCGCGTTGCCGACGGCTCTCATCGTCAACGGTTTTGCCCATGGCGAGAGGCGCCGGAAAACAATTGACATCGGAACGATATGGCGTCGGGCACGAAGAATCCATCGCGGTCCCCGCGGTCAGGGGTGCCAGGCTGCGGGGCCCCCTACCGCAGGCCGCGCGGTAGGGGGGTACCGCACGTTTCATCCCCGTAACGCCGGTCCGGCGGGCCGCCCGGGAGAATTCCATCGAATAAATTTCCGAAAGGCTGGCAGATTCATCGAATTTCCGGCGCGGTGGCCGAGAAAAGCGCTCCGCCGCGCGGCATTGCGTGGTTCTCCGGCCAACCTGCCAGCGGGTGGCCGAATCGCACCGGTGACGGACCGTGGCGCACCGGCGGGGCAGGCGGGGCGAGCGAGCGGGGCGGGGCAGGCAGGGTAGGCGGGTCGGTCGGGGTGCGGGTCGGTCGAGGGTCGAGGACCGGTCGCGGGTCGCTGGAAAAAGCCCGGGCGGACCCGGCGGCGGTTCTACGGTGACCGTGCCGAGCGTGAGGAGGCAGCCATGGACGAGAGGTACGCGACCCTGCACGTGCTGCCCCAGGCGGCCGGACCGGTCGTGCCCCAGGACGCGGACCCGCGGACCGCCGACCGGGAGAACCCGGTCCGCGTCCATGTGGTGGGCGCCGATCCGCTGGCCCGCCTCGGCCTGATCACCCTGCTGGACGGCTGCCCCGGTATCCGCGTCACCGGCGAGAGCGCACCCGGACCGCGCGTCACCGTCGCGCTGCGCACGCAGCGCCCGCATGTCCTGGTGGTCCACGGCCTGCTGCCGGCGGACCAGCGCGCCCACCTCGTCCAGGCCGCGGGCGAGGGCGTCGGCGTGCTCACCATGGGGGGACCCGAGCCCGTCGACGGCTCGGCCGGGCCGGACGGGCACCTGCCCGGGACCGCGACCGCCGGACAGCTGGCCGCCGGCGTCATCCTCGCGGCCGCCGGCTACACCCTGGTCACCGCGGCGGCGGCGCGGCACCGGGCGCGGCCCGCCCCGCGGGTCTCCCAGGTCGGCACCGAGGAGCTGACCGAGCGCGAGTGCGAGGTGCTGGAGCTGCTCGCCCACGGCCTGTCCAACGGCGAGATCGCCGAGCGGCTCACCCTCTCCGAACACACCGTCAAGACGCATGTGCAGAACACGCTGCACAAGCTGCGCCTGCGCAATCGCGTCCACGCGGCCATCTACGCCTTCGAGGCGGGACTGCGCCGGCCCTGCTGAGCCCTGGACGGCTGAGCTCTGGACGCCGTGCCGCGCGGTGTGCGGGCGGCGCTCGCTGCCCTGGCCCGGTCGCGGGCGGGTCTTCGGCCAGCCGATGTCGTCCTCGCCCCGGGTCCGCTGCGTCGGCCCTGGTCGGCCGCCACCGCCCGGGTGGGCAGCACGGCGGGCAGGAACCGAGTGCTTCATGGACCACTCCCGGGCGTGGGCGGGACAGCGCGCGGGCGCTACCGGATTGGTTGTGCTCGAGATACTGGCCGGATTCACTCAAAGTCCACTGGAGGATCGCCGGAGCGGCCGCTGAGCCCCATGTCAGACGGTGCGGACCGACTCTGGCAAACGTTTGCCAAGCTGTTGCCGAGCGCCCTACGCTCGACGCGGCCCCGGTGGCCGGACCGATGCGCTCGCGGCGTTCTGCCCGTGCGTCAACACCGCCCGTGCGTCTACCCAGGGAATGGTCACATGCTTCAACAGCCCGCGTTCGGCCGCTGCTTGAGGAAACTGCGCATGGACCGCGGGCTGTCCCAGAGCGCGCTGGCCGGCGACGGGATGTCCACGGGGTACCTCTCCCGCCTGGAGTCGGGAGCCCGCCAGCCGACCACCCGCGCCGTCTCCTACCTCGCCGACCGGCTCGGGCTGGAGCCGACCGACTTCGAGGAGCCCGCAGGCGGCTCCTCGCTGGCCCACGCCCTGTCCCTGGTCGCCTCGTCCGGGGCGGACAGCACCATCGAGACCCTGCGCGAGGCCCTGGCCGGCGAGGACGACGCGGCACCGGCGCTGCGATGGCAGGCGCTGTGGCTGCTGGCCCGGCACCGCCGGGTCCAGGGTGACCACCGGGGCGAACGGGAGTACCTGACCGGCCTGGTGCGACTCGGCGACGAGGTGGGCGTGCCCGAGTTGCGGGTCCGCGGCCTGACCCGGCTCGCCCGCTGCCTGCGCTCGCTGGGCGAGATCCCCGCGGCCATCGACGCCGCGGTCGCCGCCGACCGGCTCGCCCGGACCGACGCGCTGAGCGCGGAGGACCGGGCCGCCGCCCTGCTGGCCCTGGTGTCGGTGGAGGCCGAGGCCAGCCGGCTGCCCGAATCCCGGGCGCACGCCGACGAGTTGGTCGCCCTGCTGGCCGGCCGGGCGGACGCGCTGTGGGCGGAGGCGATGTGGACCGCGGCTGCCGTGCGGGTGCGGCAGGGCGACTACGCCGGCGCGCAGGACTGCCTGGAGCAGGCGCTGGAGAAGTTCAGCAGCAACGACGACCTGGTGCTCTGGCTGCGGCTGCGGCTCGCCGCGGGCCGGCTGCACCTGACGAAGGTCCCGGCCCAGCCGGAGGCCGCCGAGCGGTGCATCCTGGCCGCCGAGTCGGCGCTCGTCCTGGTCGGCACGCCCGGCCTGCGCCAGGAGCTGACCGCGCTCAAGGCCGACCTCGCGTTCCTCACCCGGCGCTATGACGACGCCCGCGCGCTGCTCGGCGAACTCGCCCTGGAGGAGCCGCGGATGACCTACCGGGACTGGGTGCGGCTGGACATCATGCGCCACCAGCTGCGGATCCTGTCCGGTGATGACACCGGAGTCCAGGGACTGCGCGCGCTGGCGGAGCAGGCGCAGGCGGACGCCAACATCGATCTGGCGGCGGAGATCTGGCGCATCCTCGCGGAGTCCCTCGCGCAGTTGCAGCGTGGCGCGGCCACGGCCTGACGGCCTGGCGGATCCGACGTCGTGGGCGTCGTAATTGATTCCGGCTGCCTGGTTGGCGGTCCACGACTGGTGCGCGAGGTGAGCGCCGCGTGTCTCAGGCGCTGATCGGTGCGCCTGTCACGCGGTGGCGTCGCTGTGCGGCCTATGCCCGTGCGGCCTATGCCCGTGCGGCCTGTCGACCGTCGGCCGTGCTCCCGGAGCTCCGGTGCGGCGCTGTTCCTGACGGGTGCGGCTCGATGCGCTGAGCACTGCCGGGGCGCCATCAGACGGAGACCGAAGCGGCGGAGACGGCGGCCGGCCAGCCGATGCCGTTGCCGTTCGGGGTCACGGAGGCGGCGGGCCAGCCGATGTCGCTGGGGGAGACGGCGGCGGCCGGAGTCACCGAAGCAGCGGGCCAGCCGATGTCGTTGGGCGTCGCGGTGGTGAGCGAAGCGGCGGAGACGGCGGCCGGCCACCCGATGCCGTTGCCGTTCGGGGTGACCGAGGCGGCCGGCCAGCCGATGTCACTGGGAGAGGCCGCGGCGGCGGCCGGAGTCACCGAAGCAGCGGGCCAGCCGATGTTGCCGGCGGCCGCGTTGCCGACGCCGCTGCTGGTGAGCACCGCGACGGTGAGGGCGGCGGTGGCGACGGCGAACCGGGCGATGCTCTTCATGGCTGGCTCCTCTGTGACAATTTGTGCTGCCCGCTTGGCAACCTCTTGCCAAGAAGCTTGGTAACAGTGCCTCGAGAACCTCAGGAAAATCGCTCGAGATGCAGTGGAGCAAAGCAAGGGAATGGCGGGGGAGGCGCGGGCGAATCCCGCCCGCAGCTTGCCGCTGCTCTCCACACACCTGCGCTGAGCTGGGATGACTCGGCTCCTGGCAGCATTGTCACGGCACTTTGGCAGCGGTTGGCACGCTCTGGCAATGCTTGGAAACTCCTCGCATCTGGAGCCAGAGAGGCCGGAGTTGGCACCGGCAGATCTCGAGTATCCCTGGAGCGTACGTTGCCAACGCGGCCATCTTCTTGTCAAACTATTGCCATGCCGCCTGGCAATTAATTGGCAATGGGCGGCCCCGAGACCGGGGAGGCCCTGGAATGAACGCTCCGACGTCCCACCGGGAACGACGGGTCCACCTGAACACCGCAGGTGTGGGCCGGATGCCGACCGCCGTGCGCGACGTGCTCACCGGCTACGCCCGCCACGAGGACCGGTACGGGCCCTACGAGCTGGAGGAGCAGTTCGAGGAGGTGCTGCAGACCCAGATCCACGAACGTCTCGCCGGCCTGCTCAACGTGCCGGCCGCCGACACCGTGCTGTTCACCGGTGCCGCCGCCGCGTTCGACTCCCTGGTCTCGCGCATCCCGCTCGGCCCGGGCGACCGGATCTGGACGACGCCCTACGAGAGCGCCGCCGGCCTCACCACCCTGTACGCCCTGCGCGACCGCACCCGCTGCCGGATCGACGTCATCCCGCTGCGCGCCAGCGGCGACCTGGACCTGGAGTGGATGGCCGCGCACATCGACGAGGGCGTGGCCCTGGTCTCGGTGACGCACGTGCCGTCAGCCTGCGGGATCGTCAACCCGGTCGAGGCCGTCGGGCGCATCCTCGCCCCGTACCGCTGCCTCTACGCCGTCGACGCCTCGCACGCCGTCGGGCAGCTGCCCGTGGACGCCGCGCGGATCGGCTGCGACCTGCTCACCGGGGACGGCTGGAGGTTCCTGCGCGGCCCGCAGGGCGTCGGATTCGCCGCTCTGTCCCCACGGCTGAGGGCCACGCTGGCCCCGGACGGCGTCGAGCCGTGGATCCGGCCGCAGAGCGCGGCCGTCGCGGCCCTGAACACCGCCCTGGCCCACCACGCGGCCGACGCCACCGGCGCGGACCTGCTGCCCGAGCTGCGGGCCACCATCGCCGAGGTGCCCGGCATCGAACTGATCGCCCCCGGCGAGGTGCAGTCCGGCATCCTCGCCTTCCAGCACGCCGAGCTGCCCGCCGCCCTGATCCGCCGGCGGCTGGCCGCCCACGGGGTCGTGGTCTGGAAGACGGTCGCCCAGGAACTCCCGCTCTACCTGCCGGGCCGCGACGTCAGCACGGCGGTGCGCGCCTCCGTCCACCACGACAACTCCCCGCAGGACGTCGCCCTCTTCGGCGAGGCGCTGCGGCAGGTGCTGCGGGAGGAGCGCACCCGCACCCTGTCGGCAGCCCGGGGGCTGGGCGCGGTCCGGGCAGCGGGCGAGGGCGGCTTCCCGCAGCAACGGGGAGGCGGGCAGCGGCACTTGACGCTGTGCCCGGCGTCCTGAAGCGGTGCCGCCGAGGTCAGCCGGCGACCCTCAGCCGTGTGCGGCCGGTCTTCGGCGGGGCGGCCTGGTAGTCGGGGATGAGGATGGGTGGAACGCCTTCGCGGGCAGCCCGGGCCATGGCGGCCTGCATCTCCAGTTCGGTGTGGTAGCCGGCGATCGTGGGGTGGAGGCGGTAGCGGTAGCCCTTGCGCAGGACCAGGCCGCGTTCGACCAGGAGCGTCATGCCCCGGCTGACGACGGACGGCAGGATCTGGAGTTCCTCGGCGATGTCCTGCTGGGTCAGCGGGACGACGCCGCCGGGGTTCTGCTTGTCGACCATCACCGACAGGATGTTCGTGGCGGTGGGGGTGAGTTCCAGGCGGCGCAGTATCCCGAACAGGTTGGTGACCATCAGCATGCGGTCGGCTCCTTGTCAGCGCTGCGAGCGGTGTCCGGTCCCACGATGTCGGGGAAGCCGTTCTCCAAGGCGAGGGCGCGGAGCTCCTGCAAGAAGGCCTGCTGCTCGTCTCCGTTGCCTTTGTACGCGATCAGGGGGTTCAGCTGCCACATCCCTCGACCGACGGGTCGGATGTAGTTGCGTGCGGCGAGGTGCTTGAGGGCGGGGCTGACGCTGCTGCGGCTGCTGCCGATCTCGTCCGCGATCTCGCGCTGGATGGCGTGGGCGACGCCGCGCTCGGCCCGGCCGACGATGTTGGACAGCACCGCACACTGAAGCTTCGTCACCTCGCCCGACAGGAGGGCCTGCGGCAGGACGTAGCGGGCGAAGTAGCGGCTGAGCAAGGCGTAGCCGTCGGATCCGAGGACCTCATGAGAGGCACGGCGGTAGAAGCGGGTCCGAGCCTCGTACACGCCGCTGGGCAACTCGCCCGTGTAGCTGCGGATGATCTCGTCGGCGAGGTCGCGATGGTGCTTCGCGCCCGCCGGTTCCAGGGGCGGTTGCTGACCGCGCTGGGTGTTTCGCCTGCTGCTGGGGCTGCGTTGTGCCTCGGCCATGACCTCGATCCTCTGCTGGTGATGGCCGGAGACTACGCGTCCTTCGCAGTGCTGCGAAGGAATCTGCACAACAGTGCGAAGGACGTGTCGCGGTTGATCGAACAGGTTCCACCGATGGTCTTTCTTCGCAATGGTGCGAAGGATTTTGGGGCAACTGCTGAATGTTTCGTAATCGTGCGAAGGATATGGGCCTAGTGTCGGCGCAGCGTGACATTAGGCGGGTCCTAGTGTCGGCGGGGGGCGACCTTTGATTTTCCAAGTTCGCAGGTCAGACCGCCTGTTCCGAGGAGCCCCTCTTATATAAAAAGGGGCTCCTCGCCGACTCCCGACGCTCACCGACCGGGGTCTCGGTCGGTGAGCGTCGGGATGCCCTGTTCCGGCCAGTCGTGCCTTGGCATGGCAGCTCGGTCCGGTGTCGCTGTGAAGCACCTGGCGAGGTGCGGCCCCATCGTCTGAGCAAGTCCGGCCCCTACCACCGAGGCGTCCGACTCCGCCGCCCGTGTTCGACATCAGCCCGAGCACGGTCACCGCCGACCGGGAGCCGGCTGTCGGCAGCACCAGGACCATCCACCTCCAGGTGGCGACCCGAGCACCCCCCTGTCGGTCGGTGAGGCAGCTCCGCATGAACGGTCCCGGTCCCGGCAGCAGCCCGGCCAGGCCGCCACCGGGGGAGTGACCCGCAGTGCGGCTGCGTCAGCTCCTGCGGGAGGGGCCGCCCCGGGCACTGTCGTAGGTCTGGGGCTCGGAGGCTTCGGCGGCCACGGTCCGGGCCCTGACCCAGAGCGCGAAGAACACCCGTCGCACGGTCGGCCGGACCCGGTGCTGCTAGCCGAGACCCGAACCCGGCGTGGCGCTGCCGTCTGAGGTCGTTTCGGGTTTCGTGTAGAGGACTTCGCGGACCTGCTCCGCGGCACGCAGGATGCTTTCGCTGATGAAGTCGCTGAAGCGGGCGATGTTCTCCAGGCGGGCGGCGGCCGGGCTGTCGCGGCCGAGGATGCCGACGCCCTGCCGTGCGGTCTCGGCGACCTGGGCGACGCCGCGGGCGCTGGCGATCGTCGACTGGTACCAGACGTCGTCGTCGACGAAGTAGCGCTCGCGGCGGCGGTCGTCGCGTTCGCGGCGGATGAGGCCCTGACCTTCGAGGAACGCGATCGCCTTGGAGACGGACGCCGGGCTGACCTGGAGGTGCTGGACGAGTTGGGACGCGGTGAGGCTGCCCGCGTCGGCGACGAAGAGGCAGGTCAGCACCCGGGCCGTCATCCTGGGCAGGCCCTGCTGCATCAGGAGGGTGGTGAACGCCTCCTCGTACTCGCGCAGGGCCTCGTCGTCGCGCCCGTGGCCCTGCGGCGGCGCCCCGTTTCCTCGGGGCGGGGTGTGCTTGCGCCGGTGGGCGCGGTGCTCGGTGGCGCGGTGGGCCACGTCGGCGCGGTAGGCGGTGGGGCCGCCGTTGCGCATCACCTCACGCGTGATCGTCGAGGTGGGGCGGTCGAGGCGTCGGGCGATCTCGGCGTAGGCGAGGCTGTCGGCCAGCCCCAGGGCGATCTGCTGGCGTTCCTGCTGGGTGAGCCTGCCTCCCGGCATCGCGATCTCCTTGGTGGTCCTTCGTGGCGGTTCGGGACCCCCACTATAGCGTTCGCTTCTCATCCATTGCAACGATCGGAGCGACTCCCGTTGCATTGCTCTCAAGCTCGTTGCAACAGTTTCCTGTCTCTCACCTGCGCAGATGCTGCTTCTGCGCAACAAGCATGTTGTCGGATCCCGGAAAGCAACGTAGCGTTTCCAATGTCAGAAACAAGGAACGAGCACCGGAGAGCACGATGCAGAAGTTCGAGACCCCCGCCCCGATCGCCGCCGTCCTGGAGATCGCCGCCGGACGCGTCCAGTTCATCGCCGCGGACCGCACCGACACCACCGTCGAGGTCCGGCCCGCCAACCCCGCCAAGAGCCGCGACCTGAAGGCGGCCGAGCAGACCACGGTCGAATTCGCCGACGGCGTCCTGCGGATCCGCACCGCCGATCCCAAGAACCAGTACTTCGGCCCCTCCGGATCCCTGGAGGTCACCGTTCAGCTGCCCACCGGCTCCCACGTCGAGGGCAGGACCGCCAGCACCGAGCTGCGCGGCGTCGGACGACTCGGCGACGTCGCCTTCGAAGGCGCGTACCGGCAGATCAAGATCGACGAGGCCGCGAGCGTGCGCCTCACCGCGGTCGACGGCGACGTCGAGGTCGGCCGGCTCAACGGCCCCGCGCAGATCAGCACCGCACGGGGCGCCATCCGGATCGCCGAGGCCGTGCGCGGCGCGGTCGTGCTCCGCACCCAGATGGGCGACATCTCGGTCGGCGCCACCGCCGGCGTCTCGGCCGCCCTGGACGCCGGCACCGGTCACGGCCGCGTCAGCAACGCCCTCAAGAACGACGGCACCGCCGAACTCGACATCCGCGCCACCACCGCCCACGGCGACATCACCGCCCGCAGCCTCTGAGCTCAGGGGCCCGCGACCCACGTGCGGGCCCGAGAAGTCCAAGCCGAACCAGACGCCCAACACGACCAGGGGGAACACATGACGAAGAACAGCACTGCCTCGACCAACTCGGAGTGGACCGGCATGGTGCCGGTCGACGACACGGCCCTGGCCGTCACCGACACCGGCGGTCCCGGCATCCCGGTGCTCTACCTCAACGGCCAGTTCGCCACCCAGGGGTACTGGCGGCGGGTCATCGCCGAACTGGGAACGGGATGGCGGCACATCACCTACGACGAGCGGGCGCGCGGCACGAAGTCGAAGCGTTCGGCGGACTACTCCTTCGAGGCCGCCGTCCGGGACGTCGACGCCGTTCTCGCGGCCAGGGGTGTGGACCGGGCGCTGGTGGTGGGCTGGTCCTACGGGGCGTTCGTCGGGGCGCACTGGGCCGGCCGGAATCCGGAACGTGCCCTGGGCGCGGTCATGGTCGACGGCGCGTACCCGTACGACTGGCTCGACGAGGCCATGGAGCAGCGGATCCGGAAGCTGTTCCGGCGGATGGGCTGGTTCACGCCACTGATGCGCCCGACGGGCCTGACCCCCCGGATGACCGCCGATCAGCAGGCCGACTGCAACATCGAGCTCGGCAGGCTCTCCCGCGAGCGCGAGCTGAGCCCCGTGCTGGACAGCATCACCGTCCCGGCGCGGTACGTGGTCGCCTCGGGGGCCTCCCTGGGAAGCCGCGGTGACGAGCAGGAACGGATCCGCACCAGCCTCGCCGCGGTGACCGCCCGCAACCCGAACATCAAGATCAGCGCGAAGGTCGCCAGCAACCACGGTGCGATCCTGAAGAAGGACTCCCCGGCCATCGCCGAGGCCGTCCGCGAGGTCGCCGCCCTCGACCGCAGCCGGCGCTGAAGTCCTGACCGGACCTCGACGGCCGCCCGTACTGATCAGGTGGGTCTGTCCGCGCGACCGACGCTGCCGTCGTCCGTAACCGATGCGAAGTCCCACCGTCAGGCCTCCGACAAGGCCTGAGGCGGCCCCTTCCGCCGGAGCTGACGCGGCCGCACGACGGCGCGCAGCCGCACCGGGAGCCGTGCCGCTGGTGCTGCCCGGACACCGCGTCCTGCGGAGCCGGTGTCACTGACGATGCACGTGGGTCCTCGGGTCGCCACCTGGAGGTGGATGGACCCGGTGTGGCCTGTCGTGCCGCCCAGTGGGGGCAGCCGTGCGGTGGCTGAGGCGCAGTGGCGGCGGGAGGTGAGTCGAACGCGCGGGCGGGGATGTGGCTGGTCGCCACGTCGAGCTGATGCTGAGTCACCAGCTCGCGACACGCCGAGTGTTGATGTTGACACCCGTGGCAGTGACCGGTAATCGCGCGCGCACGTTTAAAGGCCCCGCGCAAGGTCGGCAACGTCGAGTCCAGGCGCCGGCGCACCATCAAGGCCGTGCCCGACGAGGGTGAGTAGGCGGCCTCGGGAAACGGCGTCCGGGACAGGCGAAGCCCAGGTCACCGACGGGGACGGTGACCTGGGCTTCGCGGTTCAGGGGTGCGGCGGGTCAGCTCAGGTGGGTGCGGATGGCCGCCATCACGCCGGCGGCCTGGTCGTTGAGGTAGAAGTGGCCGCCGGGGAAGACGCGGAGGTCGAAGGGGCCCGAGGTGTGGTTCTCCCAGGCCTGCGCCTCCTCGACGGTGACCTGGGCGTCCTGGTCGCCGGTGAGGGCGAAGAGCGGGCAGGACAGCCGCGGGCCGGGGGTGTAGCGGTAGGTCTCGGCGGCGCGGTAGTCGGCCCGGATCGCGGGCAGGATCATGCGCAGGATCTCGGGGTCGCCGAGCACCTGGGTGTCGGTGCCGCTCAGCCGGCTGATGTCGGTGATCAGACCGTCGTCGTCCAGCAGGTGCACCCGCTCGTCGCGCACGGTCGACGGCGCGCGCCGGCCGGAGGCGAACAGGCCGTGCAGCACGGTGCCGCGCGCCTCCAGGCGGTTGGCCACCTCGAAGGCCAGGGACGCCCCCATGCTGTGGCCGAAGAAGGTGACGGGCCGGTCGAACCAGGGGAGCACCTCCTCGACCAGCGCGTCGGCGAGCTCGGGGATGTTGTCGATGCACGGCTCGTGGCGCCGGTCCTGGCGGCCCGGGTACTGGATCGCCAGGACGTCCACGTCCGGTGCCAGGGTGCGCGAGACCGGGAAGTAGTACGACGCCGCGCCGCCGGCGTGCGGGAAGCACACCAGTCGGTGCGCGGCCCGCTCGGCCGGGTGGAAGCGCCGCACCCACGTGCTGGTTCCGACAGTCGCCTCGGTGGTCACGTCAGTCCGCCTCCTCGACGGTCGTGTTGCGTAAGGGGGTTGAGGGTCATCCGGGTCACGCGGAGAGCACCCGTTCCTCCGTCTGGATCAGCTCGTCCGTGATGCCCATGTCCGCCGCCGGGTCGTCGTAGGTCTGGCGGATGTGGAAGAGGTCCTTCAGCAGGTCGAGCGAGGTGATCCGCTTCGTCGACCGCTGCTCCGCGATCCCACGCAGCGGCAGCCGGCCGAGGTCGGCCCAGTGCAGCCGGCCGTCGGTGCCGATGTAGCTGCGCGCGCGGCCCGCGTTGTCGGGGTGGACGCAGTAGGGCACGTCGAGGTAGCCGCGCCGGAAGGCCTCCAGCAGCCCGCGCCCGATGTCGTCGTCCAGGTCGAGCACCGCGTCGACCAGGGCGCGCGCCTCCGCGTAGGTCTGCGAGTCGCCGAGGTAGGCGGCCGGGTCGGGGTTGCGGGCCGCGGTGCGGCGGGCGATGGCGTCGGAGTACTCCAGCGCCAGCACGTTCTCGGCGATGGTGGGGATCCGGCGCGCCTCGGCGACCGTCTTCACGATGATCCGCTGGGCGCCGGTGGTCACCGCGAGTTCGGCGGCCCGGCCGAGCAGCCGGTGCGCGCCGCGGTAGGTCTCCGGGTACACGCCCATGTAGGCGTAGATGACGATGTGCCAGTTGTCGGTGGGCAGCAGCTCCTGGCAGAGCCGGCGCAGCGCGCCCACGGCCTCGCGGTCCTGCCCCAGGTGGGTCTGCTGGGCGTAGCTCATCGACACCGAGCGGATGCCGTGCTGGACGAAGAACATCGCCTCCAGGAAGCTGATCGCCACCAGCTGGCTGGGCGGGCACAGCTGGCCCATCATGCAGCCGCCGAAGGTCTCCAGGTGCGGCTCGATGTCCACCTCCTGCAGCCGCGTGTACAGCTCGCAGCAGGCCTGCCAGTTCCGCACGCCGTCGGCGAGCGGGGTGCGGCCGTAGGGCAGGCAGTAGGAGACCGGCCCGCCCTCGGTGGCGTTGATCCGCAGGCGCAGCAGGGCCCAGAAGATGTCGATCGGGGTCGCGGAGCCGTGCCGGACCTGGATCGGGAAGCTCGCGTCCCAGAGCCCGTCGAGCACCGCCTCGGTGGTGGTCGGCGGGTGGTTGACGATCGGGTACCCGTTGAGGCTGATGCCCTCGCGCAGCGCGTCCTCGACG
Organism: Kitasatospora sp. NBC_01266; assembly: GCF_036242395.1. Lineage (NCBI taxonomy): Bacteria > Bacillati > Actinomycetota > Actinomycetes > Kitasatosporales > Streptomycetaceae > Kitasatospora > Kitasatospora sp. NBC_01266. The sequence continues at coordinate 50,837 of NZ_CP108459.1, forward strand.
GCTTCGAGCTCGCCGACGCGGGTGTAGCTGTCCAGGGTCAGGGTGCCCACCGTGACGGCGTCGGCCGCCTTGGCGGCGGCCAGGCCCTCGCGCATCCGCGCGGGGTCGCCGAAGCCCATCCGGGGCTGCACGACCAGGCGCCCCGCGGCGCCCGCACGGCGGACGAACTCGCCGAAGTCGACCGGTCGTTGGCGGGCCGGCCGCTGGTCGGCGGGCAGTTCGGGCAGTTCGGGCAGCGTCATCGGATCACCTGCCCGGCGTCGTCGAGTGCGCGCTGCCCGGCGCTGTCCAGTGCGCGCTCGGCTTCGAGTTCGCGCTCGGACTGCGGCGGCAGCGAGGCGAGGAAGCCGCGGAAGGCGACCACCGGGTCCTGGCCGTCCTCGAAGACGGCGTCGAAGCCGGCGGCCGTCAGGTCCGCCGTCCTGGCGGCCCCCTCGCGGTCGTCGGTGCCGAGCTTGCCGCCGATCACGATGGGCGTGGCCGCCAGCGGGCTGAGCGCCCGCAGCTTGCCGATCACCCGCATGCCGTCCTGGTAGCCGTGCCCGTTGACACTGCTGATGACGACCATGTCCGGCTCCTGCGCGGCGCATTCGGCCGCCAGCAGGTCATCGGGGACGCAGGGGCCCAGGTTGACCACCTGGTACCCGCACTCCTCGATGAGCAGCTGCAGGAAGACCAGGTTCCAGGTGTGCGAGTCCGAGGCCAGCGAGGTGACGATCACGGTGCCCTTCGACTCCGCGAACTCCGGCTCCAGGCCGTCCTCGAGCGGTCTCAGCTCGCTCACGGCCGGCCTCCGGCGCTCGTGGGCGTGCGCACGTGCTCGATCCGGGTGGCGGAGACGACCTCGCCGCCGGCCACCGCGACCTCGACCGGCGCCGGGCGGCCCAGGAACATCAGCAGGCTCGACGTGGGGCCGTACGCGCCGGTGTTGGGGATGGCCAGCAGGTCGCCGGACGCCAGCCCGGCCGGGACCTCGATCTGCCGGCCCAGGACGTCGCCCGGGGTGCACAGCGGCCCGACCAGGTTCGCCTTCTCCGTCTCGGCGTCCGCCTCGACGTGCACGCTGACCGGCAGCAGCCGGCCCAGCCCGGACATGCCGCCGAAGGTGTTGATACCCGCGTCGACGATCACGAACTTCTTGCCGCGGCTGACCTTGACGTTGCTGACCTGGGTGACCAGGGTGCCGCTGTCGCCGGACAGGTAGCGGCCGGACTCGACCGCCAGGCGCGGGGTGCCCTCGCGCCAGGTCGGGAAGTGCGTGTCGAGCGAGGCCTCCAGCTCCACCCGCAGCTTGGGGTACGAGTCCCGGCCGCCCTGCTGGGCGTACGGGACGGAGAAGCCGCCGCCGATGTCCAGCAGCCGCAGCGGCACCCCGAGTTCCCGCTGGATCTCGGCGGCCGCCTCGATGGTGTGGGTGAGCTCGCCGATCAGGGCTTCCTCGTCACGCGCGTTGCTCTGCGAGAAGAGGTGCAGGCCGGCCACCCGGGTGCCGGGGACCGAGAGCAGCTGCGGCGCCAGCTCGGCGATCGTCTCGCTGTCGATGCCGAACTGGGTGGGCGTGCCGGTCATCCGGATGCTGGTGGTGGCGCTGGCGGTGGCGCTGTTGATCCGCAGCAGGCAGTCGACCTCGGTGCCGTGCGCCACGGCGGTCTCGCCGATGTGCCGCAGGTCGCTGAGCGACTCGGCGGAGAAGGTGCGCACCCCCTGGCCGATCGCCTCGGCGAGCTCACCGGAGGTCTTGCCGGGACCGGTGTAGAGGATGTCGGAGCCCGGGTAGCCGGCCTCCAGCGCCGCCGCGAGCTCGCCGGTCGAGCTGATCTCGGCCTTGCAGGCCGGGCCCTCGCCGGTGCGCAGCGCGCGCACCAGGTCGGTGTGCGGGTTGGCCTTGAAGGCGTAGAAGACCTCGAAGCCCTCGGGCAGCCAGCCGAACAGGTCCGCCCTGGCCGCCCGCACCCGGTCCAGGTCGTAGACGTACAGCGGGGTGCCGTAGTGGCGGGCGAGCTCGATCGGCTCGGTGGACTGGGTGGTCTGGGTGGTCTGGGGACTCATTTTCCGCTCCCGTCGAGCAGCAGGGCCAGCTCCTGCCGCGCGTTCTTGCCGTGCTGGGTGAGGGGGAAGTCCTGCAGCACCCGGCAGATCGACGGCACCTTGGCAGGCTCAAGGCGCTGGTTGAGCTCCTTGAGGATGGTGCGCGGGGGCAGGTCGCTCTCCACGAACAGCGCCAGGTCGTGGCGGTCGCTGGGCGGCAGCGCGGCCGCTGCCCGCACCCCGGGGATGTCCATGGCGGCGCTCTCGATCTCGAGCGTGCTCATCCGGAAGCCCTTGCGCTTGAACATGTCGTCGCGCCGGCCCTCGAAGTACAGGTAGCCGTCCTCGTCCAGCCGGCCGTAGTCGCCGGTGTGCAGGCGCGGCTGACCGGTCTCGGGGTCGGCGCGGAAGGTCTTGGCGCTCTGCTCGGGGTTCTTCCAGTAGCCCGGCATCACGTGCGGCCCCACGGCGGCGATCTCCCCGATCTCCCCGGTGGGCAGCGGGCGGCCCTCCGGGTCCAGGATCTGCACCTGGGTCCCGGGCAGCGGCAGGCCCACGGCGCCGGGGCGCTCGCGGTCCTCCTCCGGCGGCATGACGGTGATCCGCTTGGCCTCGGTCTGCCCGTACTGGCGCACCACGCGGGCACCGGGGAAGTGCTCGCGCAGCGCCTCGATGGTGGCCGGCGGCAGCGCGGCCCCGGTGTTGGTGAACAGGCGCACCGGCGCGGTGGGCCCCTGGTCGCGCTTGACCAGGGTGACGATCATCGTCGCGAGCGAGGGCACCAGCGGGACCACGGTCGCGCCGGTCTCCCGCATCCGGTTCAGCAGCAGCAGGTCGGAGTCGCGGTCGGCGAGGATGATCTCGCAACGGGCGATACAGGTCATCAGGACCTTGTAGAGGCCGTAGTCCCAGGACATCGGGAAGCGGCAGAAGACCACGTCGTCGGCGCGGTAGCCGAGCATCTGGGTCAGTGCCCGCGAGGCGAAGGCCACCTGGGAGTGCGGGCAGATGACCGCCTTGGGGGCGGCCGTGGAGCCGGAGGTGTAGATCAGGGTGGCCACGTCGTCGGGGCGCACCTGGTCGGGGCCGGGGCCGGCGCCCTGGGCGCGCAGCTCCTCCACCTCGGGCCACAGATCGGCCAGCAGCTCCGCGGATCCGGCGCACTCGACGAGGCGCTCGGCACTCTCCGCGTCGCCGATCACCAGCACCGGTTCGGCGTTGGCGACGACCTGGCGCAGGTGGAAGACCTTCATCGCCGGGTTGAGCGGTACGAAGACCGCCCCGCAGCGGGAGGCGCCGTAGAACATGGCGGCCAGCGCGCGGGTGGTGGGCAGCTGGAGCACCACGCGGTCGCCGCGGCGCACGCCTCGGTCGTGCAGCCAGGCGGCGAAGGCCCGGCTGTACTCGTCCAGTTCCCGGTACGTCCAGCATCCGGCGGAGTCGCGGACCGCGGGGGCGTCCGGAGCCTCGCCGACGGCGTCGTCGAGCAGGCTGTGGACTAGTTCTTCATGACGGGCGCTCGGCCCGGAATGTGCTTGGGACTGTTCCAGTGTCGAATACGACTGGCTGACCAATGTCGCACCCCGCTTTGAGTTGTGGCTTGGTTCGCCGAAATACGCTGAGCCGAGTCGAGAACCTCGGTCGCCACGGTATGAGGGGTGCGGCGGCGGTCAAACCCCTAAAACCGCGCCGGGACGCAGAGCTAGGGGTTATTGGCCCAGCCGCCCGACCTCAGACTTGGAGCCATGGAGACTGCGCACCGGACGAAGAGCGCCCTGGTATTCCCGGGAATGGGGCCCGCCCCGTTCGCCGAGGTCGGCAAGTTCATGCTGATCAACCCATTCGCCCGGGAGCTCGTCGCGGAAGCCGACGAAGCGCTCGGCTACTCGCTCTTCGAGCGCTTTCGGGCAGCCGAGGGCGATTACTCGGTACCGGCCCAGGTCGCGTTCTTCGTGAACTGCCTCGCGCTGGCCCGGTGGGCCGAGAGCCAATTCGACATCGAGCCGGCGTTCATCACCGGTCCCAGCTTCGGCGGCAAGGCCACCGCGGTGCGTTCGGGCGCCCTGTCGTTCGCCGACGGCGTGCGCCTCACCGAGCGTTTCGCCCACTGCCTCGACCGGTTCTTCGAGGAGGAGTACCCGGAGGAGGTCGTCACCCAGTCCTTCGCCCGCACCTCGCCGGCCGCGCTCGAGGAGATCCTCGCCGAGCTGACGGCGCTGGGCGAGTGGCACGAGGTGACCTGCGTGGTGGACGCGGACTTCCGGATGCTCACCGTGCGCGCGTCCAGGCTGGAGTGGCTGGAGGCGCGGCTGCGCGCGGTCGGCGGGATGCCGCTCTACGCGATGCGACCGCCGATGCACGCCGCCGCCTTCGCCGCGCTGCGCGCCAGGGCCGCCGTGGAGGTCATGGACGGCCTGGAGTTCCGCGACCCCACCGTGGCGGTCGTCTCCGACCAGGACGGCTCGGTGCTGACCGGCGGCGAGCAGATCAGGGACCTGCTGCTCGACTGCTGCGTGCGCCCCGTCGACTGGCCCACCGCGCTCGGCACCCTGCGCGACCAGGGCGTCGGCACCCTCTGCGTCGCCGGCCAGGACGCCCTGTTCGGGCGGGTCGGCGTCGCGACGAAGAACTTCAAGATCGTTTCGGCGAACCCGCGCCTGGCCCTGCGTCCCCAGCGTCGCGCCGCGGCCGCCGCCTGACCCGGCGTCCGTGCTCGGCGTCCGCGTTCGGCCTGCGGCGGCGCCGCGCCCTTTCGGAGGAACCATGACAGAGCAAGACTCCCGCGGCCTGCACGAGCGCTTCCTGCGCGGACTCGCCCGGTCCGCCGGCCGCCCGGCGCTGCGGATCGGCGCCGAGACCACCAGCTACCGGGAACTGCACCAGCAGGCCCTGACCTGGGCCGGCTCGCTGGGCGGCGCCAAGGTCGTCGGCGTGCTGGCCACCAAGGGCGTGACGGCCTACGCCGGCATCCTCGGCGGCCTCTACGCGGGCGCCACCGTGGTCCCGCTGCACCCCGACTTCCCGCCCTCGCGCACCCGGCGGATGCTCGAACTCTCCGGCGCCACCGCCGTCATCGCCGACGAGCGGGGCCGCGCCGTGCTGGCCGGCCTGGGCGAGGACGCCCCCGCGCTGGAGCTGGTCGAGGCCGACCCGGACCGCGCGCTGGCCGAGCCGCGCAGCGTCGAGCCCAGCGACACCGCCTACATGCTGTTCACCTCCGGCTCCACCGGCCGGCCCAAGGGCGTGCCGATCAGCCACGGCAGCACCCGCCACTACTTCGAACTCCTCGACGCCCGCTACGACTTCACCCCCGACGACGTCTTCTCGCAGACCTTCGACCTGAACTTCGACTGCGCGATGTTCGACCTGTTCTGCGCCTGGGGCTCCGGCGCCACCGTCGACGTCACCCCCGCGACCGCCTACCTCGACCTGCCGGCCCACCTCGCCGAGCACGGCGTCACCGTCTGGTTCGCCACGCCCAGCGCGATCTCGCTGGTGCGCCGGATCAGCGGCCTGGCCCCCGCCTCGCTGCCCGGCCTGCGCTGGAGCTTCTTCGCCGGCGAGGCCCTGCGCTGCCAGGACGCCGCCGACTGGCAGTCCGCCGCCCCCGCCTCGACCCTGGAGAACATCTACGGGCCGACCGAACTGACCGTCACCATCACCGGCCACCGCTGGGATCCGCTGACCTCGCCCGAGCGCGGCGTCAACGGCCTGGTCCCGATCGGCGCCGTGCACGCGGGCCACGACCACGTCCTGGTCGACGCGGACGACCGGGAGACCGACGTCGAGGGCGAACTGCTCATCACCGGACCGCAGATGTCCGTCGGCTACCTCGACCCCGCCGACGACGAGGGCCGCTTCGTGGCCCGCGACGGCCGCCGCTGGTACCGCACCGGCGACCGGGTGCGCCGCCTGTCCGACGGCGAACTCGTCTACCTCGGCCGCCTCGACTCCCAGGTGCAGGTCCAGGGCTGGCGCGTCGAACTGGCCGAGGTCGAGCACGTGCTGCGCGGCGTCGACGGCGTCGAGGACGCGGTCACCGTGGGCGCGACGACGGCTTCGGGCACCGAACTCGTCGTCTACTACACCGGCCAGGCCCGCCCCGCCGCCCAACTCGCCCGCGCCCTGCGGGAGCTGCTGCCCAAGGGCATGATGCCCCGGCACTTCGAGCACGTGGCGGAGTTCCCGCTGAACTCCAACCGCAAGACCGACCGCAAGGAACTGACCCAGCGGGCGACGGACCTGGTCGCCCGGCCGTCGCGGCGCGAGGCCGCCGGTTCCGGCGCTGGTGTGGAGCGGCAGCCGGTCGCCTGACCGCCCGGCTGCGAGAGCGGGACCGCCCGGGGAGCGAGCCCCGGGCGGTTCTGCGGTTTCTGGGGGTGGTTCGGGTGTCCCGGTCGGGTGGCGGCGTGTGCACTGCCCACCGCAGGGTTCACCGCTGCCCCCGCGCCCATCGGGCCCGCCCGGCACTGGTGCTCACCCGGTAGTTGATGAGCGCGGAAAGGGCCGTCAAGGCCCGGTCGCGGCGGCAGCCGCGATTTCGCGATCGGCGCGGTGACGCCCGCCGACGGCCCTGCCAGCAGGGCCAAACGCTGCCCGGCCCGGGTGGCGGCAGCGGCACGGGCAGGTTGCCCGCCGGAGGCCCAACCGGCCGCTGGTTCTGGAGCTTGAAAGAGGGGCAACGTGCTGATCTGCGGAAACGCAATGCGAGTGTGGGGTTACAACCCCCAGTTACCGATGAGTAACGGGGGTTGTAACCCCACACTCGTGAAGTCGGCCCGCCAAGTGGGGGTTGCAGCCCTACAAAAGTTATCTCCTGGGATAACCTTTGGTAGTGATCAGTCCTTCGAAGGGCGGCGATGTGGTCCGCCTTCCTGCCTCGCGGCCTCCCGCTGAGCCGGCGGGCGCACACAATGTGGTCGCCATCCGGCTCCAGCCGGGCGAGACGGTCACGGTCAGCCCGGCCCCTGAGCCGGAACCGGGCGGCGGGCGGCGGGACGACTTCGACTTCCTCGGCCACAGCTTCTACATGGCCTCGAAGGAGCTCTCCGCCAAGCTGCCGTTCATCGGCCTGACCGCGACCGAGTACGACGTCTGGCACACCATGCTCGGCGCCCAGCTCAAGGGCGGCATCGTGCCGATCACCGTCATCAAGCTCGGCGAGCGGCTCGGCATCGGTCGCAAGGAGGCGGGCGAGGCCCTGGCCCGTTTCCTGGACATGGGCTTCATGTGGCTGGAGCGGCGAGGCCGCTACCGGATCAACCCGCGCATCGCCTTCTGGGGGTCCAGCGCGGAACAGCAGCGCGCCCTGGCGCTGATGCCCGACTCCATCCCCGAGATCCGCCTGCCGGAGGGTAGTGTTCGCCCACCCCGTCGTACCCGCCGACCGAAGTTGGAGTCGCTGTGATGACCGCCGCCCACCGGGACCCGGGCACGGAGACTTTCCTGACGGCAGAGGGCAGCGTGTTCACCGCACAGGATCTCTCCCGGGCCCTGCCGCTGTACCGGCTCACCACCCTGCAGTACGACGTGTGGCACACCGTGCTGGGTGAGATGACCGACGGCGGCTACGTCACCCTCACCCTCGATGACATCGCGGAGCGGCTCGGCTCCAGCAAGAGCAATATCTCGCCGGCCCTCAGCCGCCTGGCCGAGCTCGGCCTGCTGTGGCGGGTCTCCAACGGGCTGCACCGGGTCAACCCGCGGATCGCCTTCAAGGGCTCCCAGGAGGAGTGGGCCGAGGCCCTGGACACGGTGCCGGCCGACGTCCCCGAGGTCGTCCTGCCCAGCTATCGCAGGCGCCCGCCCCGCAACAACAGGTCCGGTCTGGCCGCCACCGGCTGAAGCTGAGTGCGGGTTGCAACCCCCCAAAAGTTATCTGCTGGCAGAACCTTTGGGGTTCAGCTCTTCGGCTGGTGGCAGTGTCGGCCGGGGTCGGCGCACTATCACCGGTGCTAGTGGTTTGGCCCTGGCCAGCGGGGCCAGAGGTTGCAGTTCTTCCCGGAGGTGAGCAAGTGCCCGAGGCCCCCTCGATCGAGGACCTCATGACAGTCTGCAAGTACTCGGCCGTGCACCTGGAGATGCGCGACGGCTACATGCGAGATGACCAGCGGTTCGTCGCATGGCAAGCTGGAACGCTCGACCTCAGCTCGGCCAATGAGGCCGAGCGCCCCTGGCTCGCGTTGATCGCGGCCACCACAGCGCGCGGTGTCGTTGTGCGACGAGCCCGGATCGTCTCCGAACCCATCAGCGACTACGTCCGCTTCGAGCACGACCTCACGCCGGCCAACGTGGCATCGGGCGAGATGGTGCGCTGGCTGCCGCGCCGACAGGCGACCGGCCTCGCTGTGCCCGGCAACGACTTCTGGCTCTTCGACAGCGCGGTGCTGCTGCTCAACCACTTCGATGGGGACGGCAACTTCATCGACCACGAGCTAATCAGCGAGCCCGAGATCATCAAGCTGTGTGCAACAGCCTTCGAGGCCGTCTGGGACCGCTCCATCCCACACGAGGAGTATCGACCGGCCTGACCGGACCCGTCCCTGTTCTCAGCACTGCGGCGCAGCTCGTGACCGTCGATCAACGAACGGCCGGGATCCGGCCGCTTCTCCAGTCACTCAGGCGCTTGCGGATGCTCGCCAGCATCGGCAGGCCGTCCGCCTCCGCAGGGGTGAACCACGCGACCTCGGTCGACTCCACCGACACCCGCAGCTCCCCGCCAACCGGCCGGCCCAGTAGGCAGATCGAGAACTCCTGCCGCACCTCACCGTCGTCGTAGGCGAACACGTGCCCGGGGTTGGTGTAGGTGCCGACGATCCCGGTCACCTCGATGTGGACGCCGGTCTCCTCCAGCGTCTCCCGGATCCCGCACTCGGCCAGGGACTCCCCCAGCTCCATCTTCCCGCCGGGGAGTGCCCACATCCCGTTGTCGGTACGCCGCTGCAGCAGCACCCGGCCGTCCTCACCGACCACCACCACCGAGGCGGCCGGTACGAGCGAGTTGGGCTTCGGGGCGTTCGTATCGTTCTCGTAGTCACGCCTCGGCATGAGCCACCTCCAAGTCCCAGATGTTCCGGCCGCGTCCCATCAGCGACTCGCCGCGACGGCGTCGGTGTACAGCTCAGTGGTGAGGTCGCCGCTCTCAATGCCCAGCCCGGCAAGGACATCACGCACCACCGACAGGGCCGCAGGTAGATCGCTGTCGCTGACCGCGATCGTCTCCACCTCGAGGAACGTGCCGTCGATCTCGGGGACGCGCACCAGCGTTGCCAGCAGATCGCGGCCGTCGGCACTGAAGGAGTAGTTCCGGCAGCGCTTCTCGAACGCGATCACCGGCACGTACCCGAGGCCTCGAACGATCTCGTGTGCGGCGGCAGCGTCCTCCACTCGCGTCTCGTGCTCCGGCTTCGAGCCGGACGCCTTGTCCACGCGCGCGCCCTTGTAGGTGAGCACGGTCCGAGTGTCGTCGGCCGCGTGCACGGTGCGGATCCGCAGCTCGCGATCACCCTGGTCGAGCAGGCCGGCCGGCGTGTCGTAGTACGTGTCCTGGTAGAGCACCGGGCGCCCCGGGCCGTACGCCTTCTCCAAGCGCTCCGTCACCGCCTTGGGATCCCGCACGATCGCCTTCAGCTCGGCCTCGATCGCCAATGTCTCCTCCTCGGACGGTGGCCATCAACTTGTGAGTCGCAGGCTCGTGTCCCTCTCAGGCGCTCGCGCCAGTGTTCAGGGTGCCACCCTCGACCGCCTCGTGAACCGCCGCCAGTGCCATGCGCCACGGATACGCGCGTGGGTTGCCCTGGCCCGGTGCATTCGGCACGAACCCGTCGTCGCTCCCCAGCAGCACGCGCACCCCTGCGGATCGGAGCACGGCGATGCTGTGTTTGCGAAGCCGACGATGAACGAGGAGGTGAGCCCGCTGTTGTGGAGCGTGAGGGGCATCGGCCGAGGTCGAGCACGTGCTGCGACGGCAGGACCGCCCGGGGAGGAAGTCCCGGCGATCTGGGGTTTCTGAGGGTGGTTCAGGCGTCCCCTTCGCTCTTCCCCTCCGGTCAGTGGCGGCGCGTGCCCTGCCGGATGGCCGGGCTCGGGCGGCAACTGAACGTCCGTCGCGGGGTTGGTGGCAGATGGGTGGCTGGGCGCGGCGTGCTCCGCCCCCGCACCCGTGGCCAGCGCCCGGATGCGCTGGACCATCCACTGGCGCCTGGCCTGCGCTGTCGACGCTGCGCGCCGACAGCGCACCGGACCGGGCCGCGGGGCGGCCCTTGCCCTGGCCAGTTGCCGTCGGGTTTCGGTGGCTGGGGCCGGTGTCAGGCGAAGGTGCGCTGCCGAGCCGGGCTGCCTCAGCCTCGGGATGCTGCCCGCCACCCGGCAGCAGACGTGGTCAGAGGCGGCTTGGGCGAGAGGCTGTTGGCGCACCCTGACGACGAGTGGGGCAAGCCAACCAGCGCCAACGGGACTGGAAGACCGTCGTTGGCCTACCGCCGGAGCGACTCCGTGGACGGGTACGCGGCCCTGCCGGAGGCCCGTCGTTGGCTGACCATGGCCGCTGATGGCGGTGCGCCTTCCGCACGTCATCAACCAGTGGTTAGAGCGAACCGCACGGGCAGGTCGCTGACCTTGGCAAATGCCGATCGGAAGGGGATTCCAGGATCCCCAAAGGGGATCCTGCGATCCCGCGAAGGGATTCCAGGATCCCTAAAATGGACTATGAGTCCATGGTGGACATAGGTCCATTCGGGTGATTTTGGTGGGCAAAAATGGACTCATGATCCATGGATGAATAGTCTATTTTTAGGTGTGGGGAGTCCCATATATGGACTATGAGTCCATCGCCAGAGCACGGAGGAGGGGGCCATGGCAGGTTCGCGTGCCCAGCGGTTCGACGCGGACGGCAACGCCGTCCGGCAGACCCACTTCGGCTACGCGGGCTCGTACAGCACCGTCGACAACACGCGGATGAACGGGATCGCCGAGGGCGTAGAAGCTCTGACGGATCGTGAGTGCCGGGTGTTGCTGTGGTTCGTGGCCAACATGCCCGGCCCCGACCTGCCGGTGGAGAAGAGCGGGCCGGAGATCGCGCGCAGGCTGAAGATGGATCCGAAGGTGCTCAAGCGGCACGTCGACAAGCTGTCCGGGATGCGCCTGCTGTTGCCAGGCAAGACGATCGGCCGGTACACCTTCTGGAAGGTGACACCGTACCTGTGCTCGCAGGCGGGAGCAGCGGAGCAGCGCGACGCGATCAAGGCGTGGAATCCTCCCGAGATCCCGCAGTGGGTGGAACCGGAGCCCAAGACGCGTAAGACTCGGGCCAAGAAGACAGAGGGGGAGTGACGGTCATGCAGATCAACTCGCGCGAGGACGTGCGTCGACTCATGAGCGTGACCAGTTCGCTGCCGCCCAACCAGCGCATCGTCGTCCTGCTCTACGCCACTCATGAGCAGGACCCGGGCAGTGGGGCCGTCCCCGTGGACGCCAAGGAGCTCGCTGGGGAGATCAACATGGACCCGTCCCTGTTCTCCAGACTGCGAGGGCAGCTCGTGACCGCCGGCTGGATGGAGAAGATCGAGGACACGGTGTACTACCGCCTCACGTCCAAGGCCGGTGGCGACGACAACGTTGTGCCGATGCGCCAACGATCCCGAGCCGATGGGCGGCACATCCGCCACGCCTGAGCAGTCAAGGTCAAGGGGCCCCGCAGCCGATGCAACTCCCCATCGTCGGGGTACTGCTGCTCGGGGTGGTGCTGCCCAGCCCTGGGAATCGAGCAAGCGTTTGATCAGCTAGGTGGGCGCCCTCCGCTACGCTGCCGCCATGGTGATCAAGGCTGTGGTGTTCGACGTCGGCGAGTGCCTGGTGGACGAGACTCGTGAGTACGGCACCTGGGCCGACTGGCTGCAGGTTCCGAGGCATACCTTCGTCGCCCAGTTCGGCGCAGTCATCGCCCAGGGCCTCGACTACCGCGAGACTTTCCAGGTTTTCCGTCCTGGCTTCGATCTCCACGAAGAGCGGGAGAAGCGCGCCGCCGCCGGCAAGCCGGAGTGGTTCGGCGAGGACGACCTTTACCCGGACGTGCGGCCAGCACTCACGCAGCTCCGCGCGGACGGCCTGTGGCTGGCCATCGCGGGCAATCAGACTGTCCGCGCCGGCCGGATCCTGCGTGAGCTGTTCACTGGTGACGTCGACCTGATCGGCACTTCGGATGACTGGGGAGCCTCCAAACCCGACCTGCTGTTCTTCGAGCGCGTTGCCGAGGTCACGCCTGCCGAGCCCAGCGAGGTCCTCTACGTCGGTGACCGTCTGGACAACGACATCCGACCAGCGGCTACAGCTGGGATGCGCACGGCGTTGATTCGCCGGGGCCCGTGGGGTTGGATCCAGCAGAACGACCCGGCCGCCGCCGACCTGGCCACGTTCCGCATCGACTCCCTCGCCGAACTGCCTTACCTCATCGTCAAGTTCAACGCTGAAGCGCGCTGAGCGTCGCCGACCAGGAGTAGAGGCGGTCATCGACTTGCTCGACTTCTGGTCGGTCCTGCCACGGTGTGAGGGCCCGGCGCGCTTCGCGGACGCGTTCCATGCCGGTCGCGTACCAGGTGAGCGCCAGCTGGTCGAGGGCCTGTTCCAGGCGCTCGCATGCTGAATCAGGTTGGCCGCTGGCGGCCTCGACTGAGGCGAGGTCAGCCAGGATGACGGAACGTTGCTTGCCGTCCGTTGGGGGCAGCTGGTCGAGCACAGCCTCCAGGGTGGTGCGCGCTTGCGGCAGGTGGCCTGCGAGCAGTTCGGTGTTTCCCCGGAAGGCGGAGAGTCGCACTGGGCTGAACCAGGTGAACCAGTCCGGCGACGCGTTCCCGTTGTCGGCTGCCAGGACGTCCTCTGCGCGCCGGAGTAGCGCGAGCGCGCCGCGGAGGTCTCCGCAACGGGTGAGGCACTCGGCCTCGACGGCGTCCAACCAGGCGAGCAGTTCGGCGGATGCAGGGCCACGCCGGGCGTAGGTGCGCGCCGCAGTCATGCGTTCGGTGGCGTCCTCGCGGCGGCCAGCCCACCCGGGGATGAAGGCCGAGTGGGCGAGGACGGCCGCGCCGAGGAGGGAATCATCAGCGTCGCCGGCGGCTTGCAGGGCACGGAGGTAGGTGGGTTCGGCCTGGGTGGGCTGCCGGAGGTCGAAGAACTGGATGCGGCCGGCGAGTAGTAGCGACTCGGCCAGTGCCGCGGCAAGGATCCGCCGCGCAACGCCGGCGGTCTCGCCGAGCAGCGCGAAACCGAGGTTCGCGTGCTCGGTGACGGCCTGGTGGAGGGTGGCGGGGGCGACGCTCCAGTACAGGCGCCGGTGGGCCTGGGTGATTATCGCGTAGTCGGCGCCGATGGTGGGTGGCTGGGCTGCCGCGTTGTTGGGCCGTGGAAGTGCTGACCGAAGCGCCGGGGCACTGTAATGCGCTGCGGACTGGCGGATCGATGCGATGGGCGCAGTGGCCTGAGACCAGGGGGACTTGAAGCCGAGCTGCTCGATCGGCAGGTGCAGCACGTGGACCAGAAGCCGCTGGTAGTCGTCTTGCGGCCACGGCGGTGTGTCGGATTCCCACCGCCGGATCTGACGAAGGCTGACCGCTACCTCGCCCAGGCCGAGCTGCCTGGCCGCAGCGCTGAGGGCGTCAGCGAACGCGGGCTGTGAGGAGAGCCCGACCGCCTGTCGAGCCGCCTTCAGTGCCGTGTTGCCGAGAGGTCGTGCCATGAGCGTCTCCCAGAAGTCCGACTGCGACTCAACTGTACTGACCGGATGCCATATTGGGGACTCCGAACGCGCGTGCCAGATGGAAGGGGCCTCAATAAGTCCCCAAGGAGTCCTCGGCGAGGCCTTCATGGCGTTCTCGGGCTGGTCGACCATGTAGCCACAGAGCCTCAGCGGGTCATCGCTCGCGACCGAGAGTAGTGCAGGGGTACGCATGCAGCGCCCACGACTTGAAACACCCAAACCGAGCTGCGTTGAGTGCGGCGCCAAGGCGGCTCCGCACTTGGGGGAGATCCGAACGACCCGGGTAGCGCCGGGCGTGGTGCGCGACGAACGTGTGCAGCGCTGCACCTCGTGCCAGCGCAAGCGCCGTTCAGCGCCTGTGGGGGCGAAAGCATGAGCGTGACCGACGCCCGGCACCCGGGCCTGTACGACGCCACCCTCGCCTTCCTGGCACGGCACGACCTGCAGCCGGACCCGGCCGGGTTCCTGGAGCACGGCTACGTCGACCTGTTCCTGGCCGCGTGGCGGGGCTCGACCGGCGAGCCGCTGGAGCTGGCCGCGTGCTGGGGTCTGTGGACGTGGCGCTTGGACGACGTGCTCGACACGGAGCTGCGCGACGCGGATTCCACGACGGTCGGCGCGCTCGTCGGCCGCCTGGTCGACGTCCTGGACGGGGAGCCGGCCGAGCTGGGCGATCACCCCACGGTGCGGGCGCTCGCGGAGCTGGTCCGGCGGACCCGGCCGGCGATGCCCCGGGGTTGGTGGGAACGCTACGCGTCCGAGCTGGACGCGTGGTTGCGCGCCGCGAGCGACAAGCTGGCGGCCTTCGTCCAGGCAGGCCGGACGCCTTCGCTGCGCCAGTACCTGACGCTGCGCCCGATCGACGGCGGCATGCTGTTGGCCGCTATGTGGACGGAGCTCGCGCTGGACTGCGTCACCCCGGACTGGGGCACGCTGCTCGTGCATCGGCTGCTCGACGCGTTCTCCGCGTGCGGCACCCTGACCAACGACCTCGCCGCGGACCCGGCCGACCCCTTCACCGCTCAGGCCTCGCTGGCCGCCGCAGGCCTGTCGCTGACGGAAGCCCGGGAGCGAGTGCGCGAGCAGTTGTCGGCGGAGGCTTCGCGTGTCTGGTTGCTGCTGACCGCCATCCGTGAGGACGCCCGGCTCGCGGGGCCTGGTGCGGTCGCCCCGGTCACGCTCGACTTCGCCCTGGCGCTCGACCGCTTCCAGCGGGCGTTGACGGACTGGACGCGCACCAGCTCCAGGTATCGGCCACGTGGTTGGGCCGGGTCGCTGCCCGTGGCGGCTTCGGTTGATAGGACGGTCTGATGACGCCGTACCAGACCCAGGCGCTGCGGAAGCTGCGGGAGCTCGGCCGCCAGGTGGACGCTGCCGCCGAGCGGGGGGCCGACACCGAGGTGCTGGACGCGCTGCTTGCCACCATGCGGCAGGTGCACGAGGGGATCGCGGAACACCTGGCCGAGCAGCTCGGGCTGGCCCGCCGCCGCGTGTGCGCAGGTTGACCAGGGCGGCCTGACCGCCCCACCAACCCCCGTGTCAGCCGCTGCGTGGACTGCGAGGACAGCGGCTGGCACGGGCCAGAAGAAGTTGACCGAGCGAATGTGAAGAGCTGCCCGGGAGCGAAAGCTCCCGGGCAGCTCTGTAGTTCCTGGTGTCAGTTCAGCAGGCCCTCGCCGTCGAGGATGCTGAAGAGCTCGTCGGCGCTCGCCGAGCTCAGGTCGTCCGCGCCGGTGTCGGCGCCGAAGAGCAGCTCGCGCAGGTGTGCGGCGAGCTTGTCAGGGGTCGGGTAGTCGAAGATGAGGGTCGGGGTGAGGCGGGCGCCGGTGAGGGCGGCCAGGTGGTTGCGCAGTTCCAGGGCTGTCAGGGAGTCGAAGCCCAGGTCGAGGAAGCCGCGGTCGGGGCGGACGGCGTCCAGGCCGGCGTGGCCGAGGACGGCTCCGGCCTGGCGGCGGACCAGGTCGAGCAGCTCCTGTGCGCGCTCCTTGGCGGCCAGTGCGGAGAGGCGCTTGACCAGTTCGTCCGGGGCGGAGGTGTGGCCGCCGGCCCGCTCCAGGGAACGGGTGGCCTGCGGGAGCAGGCCCTTCAGTAGGGCGGGCAGACCGTCCGCCCGCGACCGCAGGGTGCCGGGGTCGACCCGCAGCGGGACGGTGGCGGGACGGCCGGAGGCCTGCGCCGCGTCGAACAGGGCGAGGGCCTCGGAGACCTCCAGGGCGGGCAGGCCCCGGGCCGCCATCAGGCGGACGTCCTCCTCGAGCGACTCGGTGAGGCCGGTCTGCACCGCCCACAGGCCGTAGGCGAGGGAGGTGGCGGGCAGGCCCTGGGTGTGCCGGTGCTGGGCCAGCGCGTCCAGGAAGGTGTTCGCGGCGGCGTAGTTCGCCTGCCCGGCGGCCAGGATCAGACCGCCCGCCGAGGAGATGAGGGTGAAGAACGCCAGCGGCAGCTCACGGGTCAACTCGTGCAGGTACCAGGCCGCATCCGCCTTGGGGGCGAGGACGCCGGAGAGGCGCTCGGCGGTCATCGTGCCGATCAGCCCGTTGTCCCCCGCACCGGCCGCGTGCACCACACCCGTGAGCGGGTGGGCGGTGGGGACGGTGGAGAGGAGGTGCTGCAGCGCGGCGCGGTCGGAGACGTCGCAGGCCGCGACGGTCACCTGCGCGCCCAGCGCGGACAGCTCGGTGACCAGCTCGCTCGCCCCCGGCGCGTCGGCGCCGCGCCGGCTGGTCAGCAGCAGGTGGCGGGCACCGCGCTCGGTGACCAGGTGGCGGGCCAGGTGCGCGCCGATGCCACCGGTACCGCCGGTGATCAGCACCGTGCCCTCCGGGTTCACCGGGAGCACGGTGGCCTCGCCCACGATCGGGGCCAGGCGCGGGACCAGGACGCGGCCGGAGCGCACCGCGCTCTCCGGCTCGCCCGAGGCCACCACGGCCGCGAGTCCGTCCAGGCCGTCGGTCAGGTCGGTGAGCTGGATCCGGCCCGGGTTCTCGGCCTGCGCCGCGCGCACCAGACCCCACACCGGGGCCTGCGCCAGATCCACCCCCTCACCGGACTCGACCACCACCGCGTTGCGGGTGGCGACCACCAGCGAGGAGGCGGCGAACCGCTCGTCACCGAGCCAGGCCTGAAGCACCGCCAGCGTGCGCTCGCCGGCCTCCCGCACCGCGGCGGGCACCGCGCCCTCGACCGCCGGGACCCGGTAGACGACCACACCCGACACCGCACCGGCCTCGGGCAGCTCCTCCCACAGCTGGTGAGCGGCCTCACCCGACACCGCGCCCGGCAGCGCACGCCAGCCGATCCCGAACAGCGACTCCTGACGCCCACCACCCAGCTGCTCCCGCGACACCGGACGGAACGCCAGGGAGCCGACCGAGGCGACCGGAGCGCCGTCCTGGTCGGTGAGGTCGAGCGACAGGTTGCCGACCTCGTCCTTGGTGATGCGCACCCGCAGGGACTTGGCGCCCACCGCGTGCAGCGAGATGTCCGACCAGGAGAACGGGAGTTCCGTCGGCTCCTCGCCGGTCACGCCGTCGCCGACGCCGAGCGCGTGCATGGTGGCGTCGAGCAGGGCGGGGTGGATGCCGAAGCAGTCGGCGTCCTCGTGGGCGTGCTCGGGCAGTTCGACCTCGGCGAAGACGGTGTTGCCCTGGCGCCAGGCGGCCTTCAGGCCCTGGAAGACCGGGCCGTAGTCGTAGCCCTGCTGGAGGAGCAGCTCGTAGGCGTTGCCCATGGTGACCTCGGTGGCGCCGGTGGGGGGCCAGGTGGTGAGGTCGGTGGCGGGGGTGACGGGCTCGCTGCCGAGGAAGCCTTCGGCGTGCAGCTGCCACGGCGAGTCGGGCAGCGCCGACTCGTGGCGGGAGTGGATGCGCACGGGGCGCCGGCCGAGGTCGTCGGCGGAGCCGACGGAGACCTGCAGGGCGACACCGCCCTCGGCGGGCAGCACGAGCGGGGCCTGGAGGATGAGTTCTTCCAGGGTGGGGCTGCCGGTGTGTTCGCCGGCGTGCAGGGCGAGTTCGACGAAGCCGGTGCCGGGCAGCAGCACGGTGCCCAGCACGTCGTGGTCGGCCAGCCAGGAGTGGGTGTCCAGCGCGAGGCGGCCGGTGAAGGTGAAGCCGTCGCCGTCGGGCGCGGAGAGCACCGCGCCGAGCAGCGGATGGTCGACACGACCGAGGCCGAGGGAGGCGGGGTCGCCGCCGCCCTGGGTCTCGATGATCCAGTAGCGCTCGCGCTGGAAGGGGTACGTCGGCAGGTCGATGCGGTGGGCGCCGGTGCCGGCGTGGAACGCGGTCCAGTCGATCCGGGTGCCGGCCGTGAAGAGGCGGCCGATCGCGGTGAGCAGGGTCTGGGCCTCGGGCTGGTTCTTGCGGACGGCCGGGACGACGACGATCGGGTCGTCGCTGTCGAGGGTGGTCTGGGTGAGCGCGGTCAGGATCGCGTCCGGCCCGAGCTCCAGGAAGCGGGTGACACCGCGTCCGTGCAGGTAGGTGACCGTGTCGGCGAAGCGGACGGCCTCACGCAGGTGACGGGTCCAGTAGTCCGGGGTACCCCAGTCCTCGGCGATCGTGCCGTGCACGCCCGCCACCACCGGGATGCCCGGCTTCTGGTAGCCGATGCTCTCCGCCACCAGGTGGAACTCAGCGAGGACCGGGTCCATCAGCGGCGAGTGGAAAGCGTGCGAGACCTTCAGGCGGCTGGTCTTGCGGCCCTGGGCGGTGAACTCGGCGACGATCGCCTCGACATCCGCCGCGACACCCGAAACCACCACCGAGGAGGGGCTGTTGATCGCCGCGATCCCGACCGTGTCACTCAGGTGCGGCAGCACCTCGGCCTCGGTCGCCTGCAACGCGGCCATCGCACCACCGGCCGGCAGCGCCTGCATCAGACGCCCACGGGCCGCCACCAGGCGGGCCGCGTCGGCGAGGGTGATCGCGCCGGAGGCGTGGGCGGCGGTGATCTCACCGATCGAGTGCCCGGCCAGGAAGTCCGGCCGCACCCCCCACGACTCCACCAGACGGAACAACGCCGTCTCCACCGCGAACAACGCGGGCTGGGTGTAGGCGGTGCCGGCCAGCAGCTCCGCGTCCTGGCCCCACATCACGTCCTTGAGCGGAATCTCGAGGTACGTGTCGAGCGCGGCCACGGCCTCGTCCAGCGCGGCAGCGAACACCGGGAACACGCCGTACAGCTCACGGCCCATCCCCAGCCGCTGCGCACCCTGACCCGTGAACACGAACGCGCTCTTGCCCGACCGCACCAGATCCTGCACCACACCGGGACCCAGCGACCCACCCGCGACCGCCGACAGCCCCGCCAGCAACTCCTCGCGGCCCCCGGCCACCACCACCGCGCGGTGCTCGTGCGCCGTTCGGCTGATCGCGGTGGAGTACGCCAGGTCGGTCAGCGACACGTCCTGCTGCTCGGCGACCTGAGCACGCAGCCGCGTCGCCTGCTCGACCAGCGCCTGCGGCGAGCGACCCGAGAGCAGCACCGGAACGACCGGCAGCTCGCGCCGCTCGACCGCCTCCTCAGCTACGGCTGCCGGGGCTTCCTCGATGATGATGTGGGCGTTGGTGCCGCTGAGGCCGAAGGAGGAGACGCCCGCGCGGCGTGGCTGCTCGCCGGCCGGCCACGGCACGGCCTCGCGCAGGAGCTCGACGTTGCCGGCCTCCCAGTCCACGTGCGGGGTCGGCTCGTCCAGGTGCAGCGTCTTGGGCAGCAGGCCATGGCGCAGCGCCAGGACCATCTTGATGATGCCGCCCACCCCGGCCGCGGCCTGGGTGTGGGCCAGGTTGGACTTCAGCGAGCCCAGGTACAGCGGCTTGGCGTCGGCGCCGCGCCGTCCGTAGGTGGCCAGCACCGCCTGCGCCTCGATCGGGTCACCGAGCCTGGTGCCGGTGCCGTGCGCCTCCACCGCGTCCACGTCCGCGATCGTCAGCCCCGCGCTGTCCAGCGCCGCGCGGATCACCCGCTGCTGCGAAGGCCCGTTCGGTGCCGTCATCGAGGACGACGCACCGTCCTGGTTCACCGCCGAACCCCGCACCAGGGCGAGGACCGGGTGGCCGTTGCGCCGGGCGTCGGACAGACGCTCCAGCACCACCACACCCACACCCTCCGAGCAGCCCGTCCCGTCCGCCGCAGCCGCGAAGGACTTGCAGCGGCCGTCGGCGGCCATCCCCCGCTGGTGGCTGAAGTACAGGAACATGTCCGGCTCGGTCATCACCGTCACACCACCGGCCAACGCCAGCGTCGACTCACCCGACCGCAACGACTGCGCCGCCAGATGCACCGCCACCAGCGACGACGAGCACGCCGTGTCGATCGTGACCGCCGGACCCTCCAGACCCAGACTGAACGCCACCCGACCCGTCACCAGACTGCCGTCGCTCGTACCGGGACCGTAGTCGTGGTACATCACGCCGCCGAAGACACCGGTCTTGCTCTTGCGCAGGCTGTGCGGGTCGATGCCGGCGCGCTCGATGGCCTCCCAGGAGGTCTCCAGCAGCAGCCGCTGCTGCGGATCCAGCCCGAGCGCCTCGCGCGGCGAGATACCGAACAGCGCGGCGTCGAAGTCACCGGCGTCGTAGAGGAAACCGCCCTCACGCGTGATCGTCCGGCCCAGCTTGCCCGGCTCCGGGTCGTACAGACCCTCGGTGTCCCAGCCACGGTCGGTCGGGAACTGCGCGATGCCGTCCCGGCCCTCGGCGACCAGCTCCCACAGGCCTTCCGGCGAGTCGACCCCGCCGGGGTAGCGGCAGGCCATGCCCACCACGGCGATCGGCTCGCTGCTCCGGGCGGTCTGCTCGGTCAGCTCGCTGTTCTGCAGGCGCAGTCGCTCGTTGTCCAGCATCGACTGCCGCAGTGCGGAGACGAGTTGCTCAACTGATGCTTCCACGATGCCCTCAGCCCTCGGTCGAAGTCGGGTCGGCGGACGCCAGCGCGGCACGCACCAGGTCGTCGATGTTCATGCTCTTGATCTCCTCGCTGCGGTCCACCGGCTGCGGGACCGCTGTGGTCTCGGGCGCCGCGGGGGCCGCCTGGCCCGCCGGGGCGAGCCTGAGCAGCGCGTCCAGCAGCCCGGCGTCGCGCAGCGTGGCCACCGGGATCGAGGCGAGCAGTTCGCGGACCGACTCCTCGTCCTGCGGTGCGGCCTCGTCCGGAACCTGCTCGTACTCCTCGAGTGCCGGAAGGATCTCCTCCAGCAGGAACTCCGCCATCACGACCGGGCTGGGGTAGTCGAACATCATGGTGGCCGGCAGCCGCATCCCGGTGGCCGACTGCAGTCGGTTGCGCAGGTCGATCGCGGCCAGCGAGTCCAGGCCGAGGTCGGTGAACCCCTTGTTGACGTCGATGCCGTCCGGGTCGCTGTGGCTGACGGCGGCCACCTGGGCCCGGATCAGGTCCAGCACCGCCGCCTGCCGCTCGGCCGGCCGCATCCGGGCCAGCTGCTCCTCCAGCGACTGCGAGCTGGGCGCCGCCACCGCGGCGGTGACGGACGGGGCCCGCACCTCCTTGCGGGCCGCTGCGGCCGGCTCCTGCTTCAGGACCTCCCGCAGCAGCACCGGCGGCTCGCCCGGGGCCGCGCCACGGGCCTCGGCGTCGACCCGGATCGGGGCGATGAACGCCTCGTCCAGGGTCAGCGCCTCGTCGAAGAGCCGCAGCCCCTCGTCGGTGGTCAGCGCCGGCAGGCCCAGCGAGCGCATCCGCCCGAGGTCGGCCTCGTTGACGCCGCCGCCCAGGCCGGTCTTGGTCTCCCAGAGCCCGAACGCCAGCGCCGTGCCCGGCAGGCCCAGCTCGCGGCGGTGCGCGGCGAGGCCGTCCAGGAAGCGGTTGGCGGCCGCGTAGTTCGCCTGTCCGGCGCCGACGACCAGTCCGGCGCAGGAGGAGAAGAGCACGAAGGCCGACAGCTCCAGGTCGCGGGTGGCCTCGTGCAGGTACCAGGCCGCGTCCGCCTTGGGCCGCAGCACGGTGTCCAGCTGCTCGGGGGTGAGCTGCGAGATGAGCGCGTTGTCCATCAGGGCCGCCGCGTGCACCACCGCGGTCAGCGGCTGGGCCTCGGAGACCGAGGCGACCAGGGCCGCCACGGCCTCGCGGTCCGACACGTCGCACGCGGCGATGGTCACCTCGGCACCCAACTCGGCTAGCTCGGCCGAGAGTTCACCGGCGCCCGGCGCGTCGGCGCCGCGCCGGCTGGTGAGCAGCAGGTGCCGCACGCCGTGCTCGGTGACCAGGTGGCGGGCCACCACGGCGCCGAGGCCGCTGGTGCCGCCGGTGATCAGCACGGTGCCCTCGGGCTGCCACGGCAGGGCCGAGGCGACCTGGCCGGCGGAGACCCGGGCCAGCTGCGGGAACTTGACCTCGCTGCCCCGCACCGCCGTCTCCGGCTCACCGGTGGCGATGATCGCGGGCAGCACCTGGGCGGCGGCGGCCGAGCCGTCGGTGTCCACCAGGACGAAGCGTCCCGGGTTCTCCTCGGCGGCCGAGCGCAGCAGGCCCCAGACCGGCACCTGCGCGAGGTCCACCGTGTCGGTGGGCCTGGCGGCGACGGCACCCTGGGTGAGGATCACCAGCCGGGAGCGCCCGAAGCGGTCGTCGGCGAGCCAGCCCTGCAGCACCCGCAGCACGTCACCGGTCACCTGCCGGACCGCGACCGGGACGTCGGCCTCGGTCCCGGCCACCGGCAGCACCACCACCTCGGGCACCGCCGCGCCGGCGTCGAGCTTGGCGACGAGCGAGGCCAGGTCCGGGTAGTTGGTGAGGTCGCCGTCCAGCTCGTGGCCGAGGTCGCCGAGGACGGCCCAGCCCTTCGCCACGGCTCCGGCACTGGCGCCCAGCGGCAGCTGGTTCCAGGCCAGGTGGAACATCGAGGTGCGCTCACCGCGCCCGCCCGCCGCGGCGGCGTTGACCCGGGCCGCCGTGACCGGCCGCACCACCAGCGACTCGATGGTCGCCACCGGGGTGCCGTGCAGGTCGGACAGTTCGAGGCGGACGGCGTCGGAGCCCTCCGACTTGCGGCCCTCCACCGCGGTGATCCGGCCCCGCAGCTGCGAGGAGCCGGCCGCGTGCAGCGTCACGCCCTCCCAGGCGAACGGCAGCTGGGTGCCGCCGACGTCCTGCGGCTTGCGTCCGTCCATGAAGTCCGTCGCGCTCAGCGAGGCGTCGAGGATGGACGGGTGGATCCGGTAGTCGGCGCCCACCGCGAGGCTGTCCTCGGGCAGCGAGACCTGGACGAACGTCTCCTTGCCGCGCCGCCAGATGCCGCGCAGGCCGCGGAACATCGGCCCGTACCCGTAGCCCTGGCCGGTCAGGTAGTCGTACACATCGGAGATGTCGACCTCCTCCGCGCCCACCGGCGGCCAGACCCCGACGCCCGAGCCGAAGGTCTCGGCGGCCGGCGCGGGCTTGGCACCCGGCGCCAGCACACCGCTGGCGTGCCGGGTCCACGGGGTGTCGGGTGACGCGTCGTCGGGCCGCGAGTACACGGCCAGCGAGCGCCGGCCGGTGTGGTCGGCGGCATCGACGACGACCTGGACGGCGAGACCGCCGCCGTCCTCCCGCATCGGCATCAGCGCCTCGATGGTGAGCTCGTCGACCACGTCGCAGCCGACCTCCTCACCGGCGCGGATGGCCAGTTCGATGTAGGCGGTGCCGGGCAGCAGCACGGTGCCCAGCACGTCGTGGTCAGCGAGCCACGGGTGGGTGCGCACCGACAGGTTGCTGGTCAGCACCACACCGCCGGCCTCCGGGGAGACCACCACCGCGCTCAGCAGCGGGTGTTCGGCCGCCCGCTGACCCAGGCCGGTGATGTCGCCGGCGGGGGCCGTCGGGCCGTCGAGCCAGTACACCTTCCGCTGGAAGGCGTACGTCGGCAGGTCGAGGCGGTGGGCGCCGGTGCCGGCGTGGAAGGCTGCCCAGTCGATGCGGGTGCCGGCCGTGAAGAGGCGGGCCACGGCCGACAGGAGGGTCTGCGCCTCGGGCTGGTTCTTGCGGACGGTCGGGACGACGACGATCGGGGTGTCGCTGTCCAGGGTGCTCTGGGTGAGCGCGGTCAGGATCGCGTCCGGGCCCAGCTCCAGGAACCGGGTCACGCCGCGTCCGTGCAGGTGGGTGACCGTGTCGGCGAAGCGGACGGCCTCGCGCAGGTGGCGGGTCCAGTACTCGGGAGTGCCCCAGTCCTCGGTCACCTCACCGTGCACGCCGGAGACCACCGGGATGGTGGGCCGGCTGCGGGTGATGCTCTCGGCGACCAGGTGGAACTCGGCGAGGACCGGGTCCATCAGCGGGGAGTGGAAGGCGTGCGAGACCTTCAAACGGCTGGTCTTGCGGCCCTGGGCGGTGAACTCGGCGACGATCGCCTCGACATCCGCCTCGACACCCGAAACCACCACCGAGGAGGGGCTGTTGATCGCCGCGATCCCGACGGTGTCCGTCAGGTGCGGCAGGACCTCGGCCTCGGTCGCCTGGAGCGCGGCCATCGCGCCACCGGCCGGCAGCGCCTGCATCAACCGGCCACGGGCCGCGACCAGGCGGGCCGCGTCCTCCAGACCGATCGCGCCGGAGGCGTGGGCGGCGGTGATCTCACCGATCGAGTGCCCGGCCAGGAAGTCCGCACGCACCCCCCACGACTCCACCAGACGGAACAGCGCGGTCTCGACGGCGAACAGCGCGGGCTGGGTGTACGCGGTGCCGGCCAGCAGCTCCGCGTCCTCGCCCCACATCACGTCCTTCAGCGGAATCTCGAGGTAGGCGTCGAGCGCGGCCACGGCTTCGTCCAGCGCGGTAGCGAACACCGGGAACGCGCCGTACAGCTCACGGCCCATCCCGAGCCGCTGCGCACCCTGACCGGTGAACACGAACGCCGTAGCGCCGTCCACCCGGCCACCCGCGACCACACCCGCCGAACCGCTCCCCTCGGCGAGCTTCGCCAGCTCCGCCACGGCGCCCTCGTGGTCCTCGGCGAGGACCACCGCGCGGTGGTCGAGCGCCGCACGCGAGGTCGCCAGCGAGTAGCCGACGTCCTGGAGCGACTGCTCCGGGTGGGCCGCCAGGTGCGCGCGCAGCGCCTCGGCCTGTCCGGGCAGCGCCTTCGGGTTCTTGGCGGACAGCGTCAGCACCACCGGCGCGGAAGCCGCCGGGGCCACCGGGGCCACCGGGGCCGCGTCGGGCTCCGGCTGCGCCTGGCCGCGCTGCGGCGCCTCCTCCAGGATCACGTGGGCGTTGGTGCCGCTCAGGCCGAAGGAGGAGACGGCCGCGCGACGCGGGCGCTCACCGGCCGGCCACTGGACGGGCTCGGTCAGCAGCTTGACGTTGCCGGCCGTCCAGTCCACGTGCGGGGAGGGCTGGTCCACGTGCAGGGTCTTCGGCAGCACCTCGTTGCGCAGCGCCATCACCATCTTGACGATGCCGCTGACGCCGGCCGCCGCCTGCGCGTGGCCGATGTTCGACTTGATCGAGCCGAGCCAGAGCGGCTTGTCCGCCTCCCGGTCCTGGCCGTAGGTCGCCAGCAGCGCCTGCGCCTCGATCGGGTCACCCAACCTGGTGCCGGTGCCGTGGCCCTCGACCGCGTCCACGTCGGCCGTGGTCAGCCCGGCCGCGGCGAGCGCCTGCTGGATCACCCGCTGCTGCGAGGGACCGTTGGGCGCCGTCAGACCGTTGGACGCACCGTCCTGGTTGATGGCGGAGCCGCGGATCACGGCGAGCACCGGGTGGCCGTTGGCCTCGGCCTCGGAGAGCCGCTCCACCAGGAGCAGCCCGATGCCCTCGGCCCAGCTGGTGCCGTCGGCGGCCCCGGCGAAGGCCTTCGAGCGGCCGTCGGCGGCCAGCCCGCGCTGCTGGCTGAAGTCGATGAACAGGTCCGGCGTCGGCATCACGGTGACACCGCCGGCCAGCGCCATGCTGACCTCGCCGGAGCGCAGCGCCTGGCAGGCCATGTGCAGGCTCACCAGGGACGAGGAGCACGCGGTGTCGACGGTGACCGCCGGGCCCTCCAGGCCGAGGGTGTAGGCCACCCGGCCCGAGGCGATGCTGCCCGCGCTGCCGTTGCCGAGGTAGGCCGCGATGTCCTCGGGCACCTCGCTCAGCCGGCTGCCGTACTCGTGGTACATGATGCCGACGTACACACCGGTCCGGCTGCCGCGCACGGACTGCGGGTCGATGCCCGCCCGCTCGAAGGTCTCCCAGGCGGACTCCAGCAGCAGGCGCTGCTGCGGGTCCATCGCGAGGGCCTCCTTGGGCATGATGCCGAAGAACTCCGCGTCGAACTCGGCGGCGTCGTAGAGGAAGCCGCCGTCCTTCGCGTAGGTCTTGCCGGGCAGGCCGGGCTCCGGGTCGTAGATGGCACTGGCGTCCCAGCCGCGGTCGGCCGGGAACTCGGCGATGGCGTCCCGGCCTTCGGCGACCAGGTCCCACAGCTCCTCGGCGGAGCGCACCCCGCCGGGGAAGCGGCAGCTGATCGCGACGATCGCGATCGGGTCGTCGGTGTCGGTCGTGCTCGTGCGGACCGGGGCCGCCGGGGTGGCGACCGCCGGGGTGGACGACAGCTTGCCGACGATGAACTCCGCCACCGCGCGGGTGTTGGGGTAGTCGAAGACCAGCGTGGCCGGCAGCCGCAGACCGGTGGCGGCGCTCAGCGCGTTGCGCAGTTCGACCGCGGCGAGCGAGTCGAAGCCCTGCTCGCGGAAGGCCGTCTCCGGCCCCACCGCGTCGGCCGACGCGTGTCCGAGCACCGAGGCCACCTGGGAGCGGACCAGCTCCAGGACGATCCGGCCGCGCTCCTGCTCCGACACGCCGGCCAGGCGGCGCTCCAGCTCGCTGGACTCCACGGCCTGGGCCTGCGCGGTCCGGCGCACCGGTCCGCGCACCTTGCCGCGCAGCAGCGCCGGCAGGTCCTCGCCGCGCGCGGCCAGCGCCGCGGCGTCGAGCTTGAGCGGCAGCACCACGGCGTCCGTGCCCGCGACGGCCGCGTCGAAGAGGGCCAGGCCCTCGGCGACCGACAGGGCGGGCAGGCCCAGCCGCTTCATCCGCTCCAGGTCGGCGTCCGTGAGGTCGCCGCCCAGGCCGGTGCTGATCTCCCACATGCCGAAGGCCGGCGCCGTGGCGGGCAGCCCCTGGGCCTGGCGGTGGGCCGCCAGGCCGTCGAGGAAGGCGTTCGCCGCGGCGTAGTCGGCCTGCCCGGCGGCGAGCACCGAGCCGCCGGCGGAGGAGAAGAGGACGAAGGCCGTCAGGTCCAGGTCCCGGGTCAGCTCGTGCAGGTTCCAGGCGCCGTCGGTCTTCGGCCGCAGCACCGCCTCGAAGCCCTGCGTGGTCAGCGAGCCGACCAGCCCGCCGCCCGCGACGGCGGCGGCGTGCACCACCGCGCTGAGCGGACGGTCCTCGGCGATCCCGGCAAGCACGGTGGCGAACGCCGCGCGGTCGGTCACGTCGAGCGCGACCACCTCGACCGAGGCACCCAACTCGGCCAGCTCGGCCGAGAGTTCACCGGCACCCGGCGCGTCGGCGCCGCGCCGGCTGGTGAGCAGCAGGTGCCGGACACCGTGTTCGGCGACCAGGCGACGGGCCACCAGGGCACCCAGACCGCTGGTCCCCCCGGTGATCAGCACGGTCCCGGTGGCGCTCCAGGTCGGCGCGGCAGCGGGTGCGGGGATCCGGTTCAGGCGCGGAACCCGCACCTCACCGGCCCGGACCGCGCTCTCGCTCTCGCCGGACGCCAGCGCGGCGACGGCCTGCGCCTGCGGGTCGGCCGTGCCGGCCGCGACGTCGACCAGGACGAAACGCCCCGGGTTCTCCGCCTCGGCGGCCCGGACCAGACCCCACACGGCGGTCTGCGCCGGGTCGACGTCCTCGCCCGGCAGGACGGCGAACGCCCCGCGGGTCACCACGGCGAGCCGCGTCGTGGCCGAGGCCTGATCGGCCAGCCACTCCTGGAGCCGGGGGAGTACGGCGGCCACGGTCGTGCGGACCCGGGCGGCGGCGCTGCCGTCGGCCGGGACCGGGACCAGGTGGATCGGGAGATCGGTCGCGCCGGCCTCCGCAGGGGCGCCGGTCCGCAGCCACTCGACGCGGTGCAGGGCCGCCGCCGCGCCGTCCGAGGCCGCTGCCAGCTGCTCCTGCGACACCGGGCGGGACACCAGCGACTCCACCGTCGCCACCGGGGCGCCGGTCTCGTCCGCGACCAGGATCTCCGAGAGCTCGTCGCCCCGGAGCCGGCGGATCTGCACCCGCAGCACGGACGTGCCGGCCGCGTGCAGGGTGACGCCGTTCCAGGAGAACGGCAGCAGGGTCGCGCCCTCGGCCGCGCCGTTGCCGCCGAGCAGGTCGGCGTGCATGGCGGCGTCGAGCAGCGCGGGGTGCAGGCCGAACCGGGCGGCCTCGTCGCGGGACCGCTCGGGCAGCGCCACCTCGGCGAAGACGTCGTCGCCGCGCACCCAGGCGGCCTTCAGGCCCTGGAACACCGGCCCGTACGCGTAACCGCGCTCGAACAGCCGCTCGTACGCGCCGGAGACCTCCAGCGCGGTGGCGTCGGTCGGCGGCCACTGGGTCAGGTCGAAGGTCGGTGCCCCGGCGCTCGGCACCAGCGTGCCGTACGCGTGCCGGGTCCACGGCGAGTCCGGCGCCGAAGCGCGCGAGTGGATGCCGATCGAGCGGGCACCCGAGCCGTCCGCCGCACCGACCCGCACCTGCAGCGTCACGCTGCCACGGGCCGGGATGATCAGCGGCGCTTCGAGGAGGAGTTCTTCGATCTTGTCGCAGCCGGCTTGGTCGCCGGCGCGGATGGCGAGTTCGACGAAGCCGGTGCCGGGGAAGAGGATGCTGCCCAGGACGTCGTGGTCGGCCAGCCAGGGCTGGGTGTCGACGGACAGGCGTCCGGTCAGGACGACCTCGCCGGAGTCGGCGGAGGCCACCGAGGCGCTCAGCAGCGGGTGGGCGACCGGGTCCAGGCCCGCCGAGCCCACGCCCGCGCCACCGCCGGTGGCGGCCTCCAGCCAGTACCGCTCGTGCTGGAAGGCGTAGGTCGGCAGATCCGCCCAACGGTCCTCGCCCGCACCGAAGTACGCCGCCCAGTCGATCCGGACGCCGGCGGTGAACAGGCGGCCGAGCGCGGCGAGCAGGGTCTGCGCCTCGGGCTGGTTCTTGCGCACGGCCGGGACCACGACGATCGGCTCGTCGCTGTCGATGGTGCTCTGGGTGAGCGCGGTCAGGACCGCGTCGGGGCCGAGCTCCAGGAAGGTCTCGACACCGCGCTCGTGGAGGAACGTCACCGTGTCGGCGAAGCGGACGGCCTCGCGCAGGTGGCGGGTCCAGTAGTCCGGGGTGCCCCAGTCCTCGGCGATCGTGCCGTGGACACCGGAGACCACCGGGATGGTCGGCTGCTGGTAGGAGATGCTCTCCGCCACCAGGTGGAACTCGGCGAGGACCGGGTCCATCAGCGGGGAGTGGAAGGCGTGCGAGACCTTCAAACGGCTGGTCTTGCGGCCCTGGGCGGTGAACTCGGCGACGATCGCCTCGACATCCGCCTCGACACCCGAAACCACCACCGAGGAGGGGCTGTTGATCGCCGCGATCCCGACGGTGTCCGTCAGGTGCGGCAGGACCTCGGCCTCGGTGGCCTGGAGCGCGGCCATCGCGCCACCGGCGGGCAGCGCCTGCATCAGACGCCCACGGGCGGCGACCAGGCGGGCGGCGTCGGCCAGGGTGATGGCGCCGGAGGCGTGGGCGGCGGTGATCTCACCGATCGAGTGCCCGGCCAGGAAGTCCGGACGCACCCCCCACGACTCCACCAGACGGAACAACGCCGTCTCCACCGCGAACAACGCGGGCTGGGTGTAGGCAGTGCTCGCCAGCAGCTCCGCGTCCTCGCCCCACATCACATCCTTCAGCGGCCGGTCCAAGTGCTCATCGAGCGCGGCCACGGCCTCGTCCAACGCGGCAGCGAACACCGGGAACGCCGCGTGCAACTCACGGCCCATCCCCAGCCGCTGCGCACCCTGACCCGTGAACACGAACGCCGACTTGCCCTCACGCACCGACCCGGTCACCACACCCGGCGACCCCACACCCTCCACCAGCGCGGACAGACCCGCCAGCAACTCCTCACGCCCCCCGGCCACCACCACCGCACGGTGGTCCAGCCGGGCCCGACGCGTGGCCAGCGCACGACCGACACCCGCCAGCTCAGCCGACCCCAGCCCCTCGGCGAACGCGGCCAACCGCTCCGCCTGGGCCCGCACCGCCTGCGCGCTACGACCCGACACCACCCACGGCACCAGCGACGGCACAGCGCCCGTCACCGACTGCGCCTCGGCGGTGGCCGCCGGCGGCTCCTCGATGATCAGGTGGGCGTTGGTGCCGCTGATCCCGAAGGAGGAGACGCCCGCCCGGCGCGGCCGGTCACCGGCCGGCCAGGGGACCTCCTCGGTCAGCAGCTGGACCGCGCCCTGGTCCCAGGCGACCTGCGGCGAGGGCTCGTCCACGTGCAGCGTCCTCGGCAGCACGCCGTGGCGCATCGCCTCCACCATCTTGATGACACCGGCGACACCGGCGGCGGCCTGGGTGTGGCCGATGTTGGACTTGATCGAGCCGAGCCAGAGCGGTGCGCCCTGGCCCCGCTCCTGGCCGTAGGTGGCCAGCAGGGCCTGGGCCTCGATCGGGTCACCGAGCGTGGTGCCGGTGCCATGGCCCTCGACCACGTCGACGTCGGCGGGGGTGAGCCCGCCGTCCCGCAGCGCGCGCAGCACGACCCGCTGCTGGGCGGGGCCGTTGGGCGCGGTCAGGCCGTTGGACGCACCGTCCTGGTTGACCGCCGAGCCGCGCATGATGCCCAGCACCTGGTGGCCGTTGGCCTCGGCGTCGGACAGCCGCTCCAGGAGCAGCAGGCCCACGCCCTCGCCCCAGCCGGTGCCGTCCGCGCCGCTGCCGAAGGACTTGCACCGGCCGTCGGCGGAGAGGCCGCCCTGCCGGCTCATGTCCACGAAGGTGTCCGGGGTGGACATCACGGTGACACCGCCCGCGAGCGCCAGACCGCACTCGCCGCGCCGCAGCGCCTGCGCCGCCCAGTGCATCGCCACCAGGGACGAGGAGCACGCCGTGTCGACGGTGACCGCCGGGCCCTCCAGGCCCAGGGCGTAGGCGACGCGGCCGGAGACCACGCTGGCCAGGCTGCCGTTGCCGTGGTAGCCCGCGAGGTGCTCGGGCAGCGGGCCCAGGCGCAGGCCCCAGTCGTGGTACATCACGCCGGCGAACACGCCGGTGTCGCTGCCGCGCAGGGTGTGCGGGTCGATGCCGGCCCGCTCGAAGGTCTCCCAGGCGGTCTCCAGCAGCAGGCGCTGCTGCGGGTCCATCGCCTGCGCCTCGCGCGGGCTGATGCCGAAGAACTCGGGGTCGAAGTCGGCCGCCTGGTAGAGGAAACCGCCCTGGTCGCTGCGGCTCTTACCGGGCTTGCCCGGCTCCGGGTCGAAGACGTCGGAGTCCCAGCCGCGGTCGGTGGGGAACGCGGAGATCGCGTCCACCCCACCCCGGACCAGCTGCCACAGCTCGGCCGGCGAGGTCACGCCGCCCGGGTAGCGGCAGGCCATGCCGACGATCGCGATCGGGTCGTCGTCGCTCGCGGCCAGTGCTCCGGCCGGGGCCGCGGACCGGGTGTCCTGGTCCGGGTCGCCGAGCCGGCCCGCGAGGTGGTCGGCCAGCGCGTTCGGTGACGGGTAGTCGAAGATCAGCGTGGCGGTGAGCGGCAGGCCGATCGCCGAGCTGAGCCGGTTGCGCAGTTCCACGGCGGCCAGCGAGTCGAAGCCCATCTCGTTGAACGCGCGGGTCGGGCTGACCCGGTGGCCGCCGTCGTGGCCGAGGACGGCCGCGACCTGGGTGCGCACCAGCTCGAGCAGGGCCTCGCCGCGCTCGGCCCGGGACAGCCCGGCCAGGCTGCGGGTCAGCGGCTGGTCGACCGGCGCGGTGCCGGCGGCCGCGGCGCGGCGCACCGGGCGCACCAGGCCGTGCAGCACGGCTGGGAGTTCGGCGGCGCGGGCCTGCAGGGTGCGCAGGTTGAACCGGACGGGCACCACGGCCGCGGCGTCCGCGTCGGTGCCCAGCGCCTCGTCGAACAGCGCCAGGTTCTCGGCCGGCGAGAGGATCTGCAGGCCCAGGCGGTCGATCCGGCGCAGCGCGGCCTCGTCGAGCTGTCCGCCCATGCCGCCGACACCGGTCCACAGACCCCAGGCGAGCGAGGTGGCGGGCAGGCCGGCGGCGCGGCGGTGGGCGGCGAGCGCGTCGAGGAAGAGGTTCGCCGCCGCGTAGTTGCCCTGGCCGGCGCCGTCCAGGAAGGTCGCCGTGGAGGAGAACAGGACGAACGCGGCCAGGTCCAGGTCCTGGGTCAGCTCGTGCAGGTACCAGGCCCCGTCGACCTTGGGGCGCAGCACGGTCGCCAGCCGCTCGTGGTCGAGCGAGTCGATCAGGCCGTCGTCGAGCACCCCGGCCGCGTGCACCACGGCGGTCAGCGGGTGCTCGGCGGGGATCGCGGCCAGCAGGGCGGCGATGGCGTGGCGGTCGGCCACGTCGAGCGCGGCCACCTCGACCTCGGCGCCCAGCCCGGCCAGCTCGGCCGAGAGTTCACCGGCGCCCGGCGCGTCGGCGCCGCGCCGGCTGGTGAGCAGCAGGTGGCGCACGCCGTGCTCGGTGACCAGGTGGCGGGCCACGGTGGCGGCGACGCCGCCGGTGCCGCCGGTGATCAGCACCGTGCCGTCCGGCCCCCACGGCGCCGGGCGGCTCTCGCCGCCGGACAGGGTGGCCAGGCGCGGCACGAGGAACTCGCCGTCCCGGACGGCCGCCTCGCTCTCGTCCAGGCCGGCCGCGAGCCGCGTCAGCTGCGCGTCGTCGATCGAGCCGTCGGAGTCCAGCAGCACGAACCGGCCCGGGTGCTCGGCCTGCGCGGAGCGCACCAGGCCCCACACCGGCGCCTGGGCGAGGTCGGTCGGCTCGCCCGGCGTGACGGCGACCGCCCGGCGGGTGAGGACGACCAGTCGGCCGGTGGCGGAGCGCTCGTCGGCCAGCCAGGAGCGCAGCGCGTCGAGCACCTCGCCGGTCGCGGTCAGCACCTGCTCGGGCAGGTCGGCCTCGGCCAGGGCCGCCGGGCAGGGGTGGGCGACGGTCAGCGGCGCGTCCGCGCCCGGGGCGGGCAGCGGGGCGGGCGTCCAGCGCAGCTGGAAGAGCGCGTCGCGGTGCGTGGCGCGCAGCCGCTCCGGGTCGAGCGGCCGCACGGTGAAGGAGTCGACCCGGCCGACCGGCGCGCCGTCCGGGCCAGCCAGGTCCAGCGCCACCGAGTCGGCGCCGGTGGCGGTGATCCGCACCCGCAGCGCGGCCGGACCGGTGGCGTACAGGCTGACGCCCGACCAGGCGAACGGCAGGCGGGGGCCCTGGCCCACGGGCTCGGGCGAGGCGAAGTCGGTGGCCTGCAGGACGGCGTCCAGCAGGGCCGGGTGCAGGCCGAAGGAGCCGGCCTGGTCGGCGACCTGAGTCGGCAGCGCCACCTCGGCGAACACCTCGCCGGTGCCGCGCCACACGGCGCTCAGGCCGTGGAAGGCCGGGCCGTAGCCGTAGCCCTGCGCGGCCATCTCGGCGTAGAGGCCGGTGAGGTCCACCGCCTCGGCGCCGCGCGGCGGCCAGACGGCCGCGTCGAACGGGTGGGCGGCGGTGCCGCGCGCGGTCAGCACGCCGGAGGCGTTGCGGCTCCACGGGGCGTCGGCCGGGGCGTCCTCGTCGCGGGAGTGGAAGGTGATCGCGCGGCGGCCGTCGGGGCCGGCCGGCTCGACGACGATCTGCAGCGCGACCCCGCCGGTGGCGGGCAGGACGAGCGGGGCCTCCATGATCAGCTCATCGAGGTGGGCGCAGCCGGTCTCCTCGCCCGCGCGCAGCGCGAGCTCGACGAAGGCGGTGCCCGGCAGCAGGGTGCTGCCCGCGATCACGTGGTCGGCGAGCCAGCCCTGCGAGCGCGGCGAGACCCGGCCGGTGAGGACCGTGGTCCCGGTGCCGGCCAGCGACACCACCGCACCCAGCAGCGGGTGGTCCACGGCGACCTGGCCCAGGCCGCTCGCCTCGCCGCGCGAGAGCGGCGCGGACAGCCAGAAGCGCTCCCGCTGGAACGCGTAGGTGGGCAGCTCGACCTGGCGGGCGCCGCGGCCGGCGAAGAAGGCCGGCCAGTCCACCCGGGCGCCGCGGGCGTGCACCCGGGCCAGCGCGCCGAGCAGCTGGCGCCGCTCGTCGAGGCCGCGGCGCAGCGAGCCGACGAACTCGGTGGCGGCGGAGTCCTGGAGGATCTCGCGGCCCAGGCCGGAGAGCACCGGGTCGGGGCCGATCTCCAGGAAGGTGGTGACGCCGAGGTCGGCCAGGGTGCGGACGCCGTCGTGGAAGCGGACCGCCTCGCGCACGTGGCGCACCCAGTACTCGGGGGAGCAGAGCTCCTCGGCGGTGGCGGCGCGCCCGGTGAGGGTGGAGACCACCGGGATGCGCGGCGCGCGGTAGTCCAGGATCTGGGCGAGCTGCCGGAACTCCGCCAGCATCGGCTCCATCAGCGGGGAGTGGAAGGCGTGCGAGACCCGCAGCCGCTTGGTGCGGTGACCCGCGGCCTCAAGCCGGGCCGCCAGCTCCTCGACCGCCGCCGCCTCGCCCGAGACGACCACGGACTGCGGGCCGTTGACCGCGGCGATGCTCACCTGGTCCGACCCGCCGCCGAGCAGCGCGGCCACCGCCTCCTCGGAGGCCGTCACCGCCACCATGGCGCCGCCGGCGGGCAGCGCCTGCATCAGGCGACCGCGCGCGGCCACCAGGGTCGCCGCGTCGTCCAGCGACAGCACGCCCGCGACGTGCGCGGCGGCCAGCTCGCCGATGGAGTGGCCCGCCACGTGGTCGGGGCGCACCCCCCAGGACTCGAGCAGCCGGAACAGCGCCACCTCGACGGCGAACAGCGCGGCCTGCGCGTACCCGGTCTGGTCGAGCAGCGCGCTCTCGGGGGTGCCGTCCGCGGCGAACAGGATCTCGCGCAGCGGGCGGTCGAGCTGCAGGTCGAGGTGGCCGGCCGCCTCGTCGAGGGCGGCGGCGAAGACCGGCTCGGTGTCGTACAGCGCCCGGCCCATGGCGGCGCGCTGGCTGCCCTGGCCGGTGAAGAGGAAGGCCAGGCGGCCGGTCCCGGCACCGCCCAGCGCGACGGCCGGCGACTCCTGGCCCGAGGCCAGGGCGCGCAGCGCGGTCAGCGTCTCGTCGCGGTCCTCGGCCACCAGCACGGCGCGGTGGCGCAGCGTGGCACGGGAGGTGGCCAGGGACAGCGCGAGGTCGGCGGGGGCCAGCTCGGTGTCCGCCTCGACGCGGGCCAGCAGGCGCTCGGCCTGCGCGCGCAGCGCGGTCTCGGTGGCGCCGGAGACCACCAGCGCGACCGGGCCGGCGGCCTGCGGGGCGCTGCCCCCGGCCTGCCGCGCGGCCTCGGCGGTGGGCGGCTCCTCGATGATCAGGTGCGCGTTGGTGCCGCTGACGCCGAACGAGGAGACGCCCGCGCGCCGGGGCTCGGTGCCCTTGGGCCAGGCCAGCGGCTCGGTCAGCAGCTCCACCTGGCCGGCCGACCAGTCGACGTTGGGGGTGGGCTGGTCGACGTGCAGGGTGCTGGGCAGCAGCTCGTGGCGCATCGCCATGAGCATCTTGATGATGCCGGCCGAGCCGGCGGCGGCCTGGGTGTGGCCGATGTTGGACTTGACCGAGCCGAGCCGCAGCGGTGCGGCCTCGCCCCGGTCCCTGCCGTAGGTGGCCAGCAGCGCCTGGGCCTCGATCGGGTCGCCGAGCGTGGTGCCGGTGCCGTGCGCCTCGACCGCGTCGACCTGGGCGCCGGTGAGTCCGGCGTTGGCCAGGGACTGCCGGATGACCTGCTGCTGGGCCCGTCCGCTGGGGGCGGTCAGGCCGTTGGAGGCGCCGTCCTGGTTGATCGCGGAGCCGCGGATCACGCCGACCACCGGGTGGCCGTTGGCCTGCGCGTCGGAGAGCCGCTCCAGCACGAAGACGCCGACGCCCTCGGCGAAGGCGGTGCCGTCGGCGGCCGCGGCGAAGGCCTTGACCGTGCCGTCGGGTGCCAGGCCGCGCTGCCGGCTGAAGGCGGTGAAGGTGCCTGGGCTGCCCATCACGGCCACGCCGCCGGCCACCGCCAGGGTGGACTCGCCGCGCTGCAGGGACTGGATGGCCAGGTGCAGGCCGACCAGCGAGCCGGAGCAGGCGGTGTCGACGGTCAGCGCGGGGCCGGCCAGGCCGAGCACGTAGCTGACCCGGCCGGAGATGACGCTCGGGGTGTTGCCGCTGAGCAGGTAGCCGTCCAGGCCGTCCGGGGCTTCGTGGAGCCGCATCGCGTACTCCTGCGGCTCGGCGGCGATGAACACGCCGGCCGCGCTGCCGCGCAGCGAGCCCGGGTCGATGCCGGCCCGCTCGATCGCCTCCCACACGGTCTCCAGCACCAGCCGCTGCTGCGGGTCCATCGCGAGGGCCTCGCGCGGGCTGATGCCGAAGAAGTCCGCGTCGAACTCGGCGGCGTCCGGCAGGAATCCGCCGTGCCGCAGGTAGGTGGTGCCGGGGGTGGTGGGGTCGTCGGAGAAGAGTGTGTCGAGGTCCCAGCCGCGGTCCTCGGGGAACGGGTCGCGCACGTGCTCGCCGGCCGCGACCAGCCGCCACAGGTCCTCCGGCGAGGCCACCCCGCCGGGGTAGCGGCAGCCGATGCCCACGATGGCGATCGGCTCGTCGCTCGCCGCCGCCGCGCGCACGACCGGTGCCACGTGGTCGGGCAGGCCGAGGACCTCGGTGCGCAGGTGGGCGGCGAGGTCGGCCGGGGACGGGTGGTCGAAGGCGACGGTCGGCGGCATGGTGAGGCCGGTGGCCCGGTTCAGCCGGGTCTGCAGCTCCAGCAGGGCGACCGAGTCGAGGCCGAGGTCCCTGAAGGAGCGGTCCGGGTCCACCGAGGTCGGGGCCGGGGGCGTGGCTGCCGCGTCCTGCGGCAGGTCGCCCTGCTTCGACCGCAGTACGGCGAGCGTGTGCTCGCGCACCAGGCCGAGTAGTACGTACGTCTGCTCGGCGGCGGGCAGCGCCGCCAGCTCACGTACGAGCGGGGACTCCGCCGCCGCGTCGGCCGCGGCCTCACCGGCCGGCCCGCCGTGGATGCCGTGGTTTCCGGGCTCAGTCATCTGCACTCCACACACTCGTTGTCCGCAGCGGACGGAGGGAACATCAGTGGTCCAGGACGCTCGCCGTCCGCCCGGTGACGAGGCGTCATCACCGGGCGGACGGGGCTGATCTGTTCAGGTGGGCCGGGTGAGGGCCGAAACTCTGCCGAACGGCCCGAAGGACGGATCGGGGTGGCCGGTGGTGTCGCGGCCGGTGGGGCGGTGGCCGACGGTGTCGCGGCCGGTGGTGCTCTCAGTCGGCGAGGTGCGCCGGTTCGACCAGGCTCAGGGCCTGGACGGGGCACGCGTCGATGGAGTCGATGATCTGCACGCGCAGCGACTCATCGGGCTCATCGATGATGAGGATGGCCTGGCCGTCCTCGTCCTGGTCGAAGACGTCGGGACCGGCGAGCACACAGGCCCCGCAGGCCACGCAGACGTCCTTGTCGATGATGACTTGCAGCATGAACGTTTCCTCCATTACCAGGTGATCGGCAGCTCGTGCAGGCCCTCGATCAGCGCCCGCTCGTCCTTGAACGGCAGCTCCTCGACGGGCACGGCCAGCCGCAGCCCCGGCAGGCGGCGCAGCAGCGTGGTGAACAGCACCTCCATCTGCATCCGGACCAGGACCTGGCCGGCGCAGCGGTGGTGGCCGGAGCCGAACGCGATGTTGTCGGCGGCGTTCTCGCGGTGGAAGTCGAGCCGGTCCGGGTCGGGGAAGACCGAGGGGTCGCTGTCGGCCGCCTGCAGCGAGCAGATGACGCCGTCGCCGGCCTTGATCAGGACGCCGCCGAGCTCCACGTCCTCCTTGGCGACGCGCACGGTGCCGTGGTCGGAGACGCTGCTGTAGCGCATCAGCTCGTCGACGGCCTGGCCGGCCAGCTCGGGGTGCTCGCGCAGGATCTCGACCTGCTCGGGGTGGTTGAGCAGCACCGTGATGGCCATCGTCATGCCGTTCATGGTGCTCTCGTGACCGCCCGCGATCATGATCCGGGCCAGCGCGCTGATGTCGAGCGTGCTGAGCTCGCCGCCCCGCTCCTCGTTGCGCTGGATCAGCCGGCTGATCAGGTCGTCGGCGGGCTGCTCGGTGCGCTCGGCGATCAGCCGGTGCAGCAGCACCTCGACGTCGCCGTTGAGCGTCGCGTGCTCCTCCGGGGTGGCCTGGGTCACCAGCGAGGTCATCCAGCGGTGGAAGAGGTTGGTGTACTCGCTGGGCACGCCGAGCAGTTCGATCATCGCGATCGACGGCAGCGGCATCGTCAGGGCCTCGACGGCGTCGATCGGGCCGCCCTTGGCCACCATCGCGTCGATCAGCTCGTCGACCAGCTCCTGGGTCCGGGGCCGCATGGCCTCGACCTTCTTGGCGGTCAGCTCCGGCATCAGCATCATGCGGTGCTTGGTGTGCACGGGCGGGTCCATGTGGAACAGCGTCCGGCCCACGATGCCCTGCTCCAGCAGCTCCAGCGGGAACCCGAACTGCAGTGGGTAGCCGGGGGCGGCGATGTCCGAGTCGAAGCGGGGGTCGCGCAGCACCGCCTGCATGTCCTCGTAGCGGGTCAGCAGCCAGGCCTCGCGGCCGTTGAACTTCAGCTTCACCCGGGAGACCGGCTCGGTCTCGCGCAGCACCGCGTACTCGGGGGCCGGCCGCATCGGGCAGCCTCGCTGCAGCGGGAACGGACGCACCTGCGTCTCCGACCGCGTCGTGGTGAGTTCCGTCATTTTTCCTTCTCTCATCCGCCCGCCCGCACGGTGTGCGTCACGGTCTTTTATCGATCGGTCTGAGTCGTGGCCGGGGCGTCCGCCGGAACGGAGTTCACCCCAGGCAGACTCCTTCTATTTCCCGGCCGCCAAAACCCCTAATTTGCCGCTCAGGGGTGCTGCCGGCGACCGCGCCGACCGGTGACATTAGGGGCCGAAAGACCGGGTGCTGGGGGCGGTGGCAATTGCGGGCCGGATCGGCAGCGGTTTCGATGGAGCCGGCGGCCAAAAGTGCCGCCGGGCCGGTTCTGCCGACCGGATTCGGCGGCTCTCCGGCCCGGCGAAACTCCACGGCGATTCGAGTGGAATTCGAGCGGTCGTCGAGCGGCTTTCAAGCGGAATTGGATCCACCGGCGCCGCGGCGCGGCCGCTCGAATCCGACAGCGGAACAGCCGGAATCCCGGTACGCTCCGGTACCGGAATCATGCGCTCCGGCCAGCTCGGGCAGGGGTGTCTGGCGTCGATCGGCCTGCGTACCGGCTACTCACAACGGCTCGCGCCGCTTACGATGGACATAAATGCGTGCGTGATACGCATCGGATCTCTCGAAGAGGACGTATGAAGGCGGAACGCTCCACGACCAGCGATGCGGGCGCAGGACTGCCGGGCAGCATCCACGTGCTGTGGGATCTGCGGGAGCGGGAGCAGCGCGGCCGAACCGGCCTGAGCACGTCCCGCATCGTCACCGCGGCGATCGGGTTCGCGGACGAGTTCGGCCTCGGGACGCTGTCCATGGCCCGGATCGCCGAGCGGCTCGACTCCGCGACGATGTCGCTCTACCGGCACGTGTCCAGCAAGGACGAACTGCAGGCGCTGATGGTCGACATGGCCTACGGGATGCCGCCCGAGCTCGAGGACGGCGACCGCCACTGGCGGGCCGGGCTGGAGCAGTGGGCCAGGGCCTTCCTGGAGGTCTTCCGCCGGCACCCGTGGATGCTGCAGATCCCGGTCAGCGGACCGCCGCTGGAGCCGGGGCAGATGAGCTGGCTGGAGCGCGGGCTGCGCACCCTCGGCCGCACCGGGCTGACGCCCAACGAGAAGCTCTCGGTGATGCTGCTGATGGTCGGCTACGTGCGCAACAACGCCCAGCTGTCCATGGGACTGGTCAGCGAGAACGTCAGCGAGGCCGAGCTGATGGCCAACTACGGCCAGGCGATGGACAAGTTCGTCACCGCCGAGACCTTCCCCGCGGTGCGCGAGCTGATCGAGGCGGGGACCTTCGAGAGCACCGAGGACGACTTCGGCTTCGGGCTGCAGCGGGTCCTGGACGGCGTCGAGGTGCTGGTCCGGGTCCGGGCCGGGGAGAACCCGCTGGGGTAGCCGGAACGCCCGCGCGGGCGCACAAGTGGAGAGGTCCGCTCCCGACACCTTCCGGTGTTCGGGAGCGGACCTCTTCGGGGGCTCTTCGGGCCGGTCTGCCACTCACCGGTAGGCGGCCGAAGAGTGCTGGACGGCGGCCGGGGTGTCGTCCGCCCAGGCGATGGATCCGGGGCTGTCGAACTCGTCGTACCCGCCCTCCTGCGCCGCCTCCAGAGCACCGGGCAGGGCACCCTCGATGGGAGTCTTGCGCAGCAGGAACGAGGCGAGCAGGGCGGTGAAGGCCATCAGGCCGACGCCGGCGATGGAGGCGATCTGCAGGCCGTGGGTGAAGGCGCTCTGGCTGGCCGAGAGCAGTTGGCCGCCTGCGCTGTGGGACAGGCCGGAGGCCACGTTGGCCGCGCCGCCGATGGTGTTGCGCAGCGCCGTCAGCGCGTCGCCGGTGACGCCGGCCGGGCTGACGTGGGACATGTCGTGCCGGTAGATGGCCGACCCGATGCTGCCGAGGGTGGCGAAGCCCATCGCGATGCCGAACTCGGTGAAGGTCTCCGAGACGGCGACCGAGGAGCCGGCCTGCTCCGGCGGAGCGGAGGTGACCACGATCTCGGCGGCCAGGGTCTTGCAGGCCACCATGCCGCCGGCCAGCAGGCCCACGCCGACCAGGACCACGGCGATGTTGGAGTCCACCTTGACCTGGGTCAGCACGCCGAAGCCGGCCGTGATGATCAACAGCGCCCCGCCGATGATCTTCGCC
Source organism: Kitasatospora sp. NBC_01266 (assembly GCF_036242395.1). Classification (NCBI taxonomy): domain Bacteria; kingdom Bacillati; phylum Actinomycetota; class Actinomycetes; order Kitasatosporales; family Streptomycetaceae; genus Kitasatospora; species Kitasatospora sp. NBC_01266. The sequence continues at coordinate 91,611 of NZ_CP108459.1, forward strand.
GGGCGGACCTTGCGGCTCAGTGCGGGGGTCAGGCCGACCGCGATGCCGATGACGGGCATCGGTGCGAGGGACCAGAGGGCGGCCTTGAGCGGGGAGTAGCCGAGCACCATCTGCAGGTACTGGTTGGTCAGGACGCTGCTGCCCATCAGGGCGAAGGCGATCATCATGTTGGTGATCACCGCGCCGCTGAAGCCGCCGTTGCGGAACAGCGAGACGTTGATCATCGGGCTGGCGGACCGGCTCTGGCGGATCACGAAGGCGAGCAGCAGGACGGCGCCGACGCCGGCGCAGATCGCCGAGCTCTGGCTGTAGCCGTTGATCACGATGTCCTTGAACCCGTAGATCAGCGTCATGATGCCGGCCAGCGACAGGGCGGTGCTGAGCAGGTCGAGCTTGCCGCGGTTCGGGTCGCGGTACTCCGGCAGCAGGAACGGGCCGAGGATCAGGACCAGGACCATCAACGGGGTGTTGATCAGGAAGACCGAGCCCCACCAGAAGTTGTTCAGCAGCAGGCCGCCGACGATGGGGCCGAGCGCCGCACCCGAGGTGAGGGTGCCGCCCCAGGCCGCGATGGCGCCCTTGCGCTGCTTCGAGTCGTGGAACATGTTGCGGATCAGCGCGAGCGAGGTCGGCGTCAGGGTCGACGCGGCCAGGCCCAGGGTGGCCCGCGAGGCGATGAGCATCTCGGGGCTGGTCGAGAAGGCGGCGACCGCCGAGGAGACGCCGAACAGCGCGGCCCCGATCAGCAGCAGCCGGCGGCGGCCGACGCGGTCGGCCAGCCAACCCACCGTGACCAGGGTTCCGGCCAGCACGAAGCTGTAGATGTCCATGATCCAGAGCAGCTGCGTCGCGCTGGGCGAGAGGTCCTCGCTCAGCGGGGCGATCGCGAACCCGAGGACCGAGACGTCGATGGCGACCAGCAGGGTGACCAGGATGATCACCGTGAGGCCGAACCACTCCTTGATTCCTGCCTTGGGCTTCAGTTCTGACATGGCAATCGTCCAGTTCCTCTCTGCGTACGTGGCACGCATAGCGTATCAGGTACGCATCTGCGTGTCACGTGCTCTTTGGGTGTGGTGAGGTCGAGGCGGGTTGAGGAGGAGGGGTGCGGCGGCGGGAGCGTCGGTGCCGGGCGGATGGGGCGATCACGCCGCCCGAGCGGCTGGCTGCTGTGTGAGACATTTCAGTTTGTCCCGGACCGCAATCCCCGGCCGAAAAAGCGTTCGGCTCGGGATTCGCTCGGCGAGCGGCAAAGTACCGCTCGAAACGCTAACAGGGCGGTCCACCCCTGCCCACCCCTAGTTCCCCTAACTTGACCCCGAAGTCCTCGGTACTGCGCGGGTTCCGCCAGGCTCAGGGGTGGGCGCCCGCCCGGCGGCGAAGTAATTTGCCAGATATCTCGGTCCATCATGAGCTCGTCGAATGCGGGTGCCGGCTCGATGCGGCGTCCGAAATACCTGCCGCGCGGCGCAGGGAAAACCAAATCTCGTTTCGGCGCAGTCGAAAGGCATTGGAGGGGTGTGCTCGGTGAGCAACGAGGAGAGGCTTCTCGAATACCTACGCCGGGCTACCGCCGATCTGCGCGATGCCCGCGCCCGGCTCGCGGTAGCGGAACAGCAGATCTCCGGCGAGCCGATCGCCGTGGTGGGCATGGCCTGCCGCTACCCCGGCGGGGTCGACTCGCCGGAGGGGCTCTGGGAGCTGCTGGAGCAGGAGCGCGACGGCGTCTCCGCGTTCCCGACCGACCGCGGCTGGGACACCGAGGGTCTGTACGACCCGGAGCCGGGCAAGCCCGGCCGGACGATCACGCGTGAGGGCGGTTTCCTCTACGACGCGGGCGACTTCGACGCCGCGCTGTTCGGTATCTCGCCGCGCGAGGCGCTCGGGCTGGATCCGCAGCAGCGGCTGCTGCTGGAGACCTCCTGGGAGGCCATCGAGCGCGCCGGCATCGACCCGCACAGCCTGCGGGAGAGCAAGACCGGTGTCTTCGGCGGCGTGATGTACCACGACTACGCGCAGGGCACCGAGGCCTCCGCCTCCACCGGCGGCAGTCTGGTGACGGGTCGGGTGGCGTTCAGTCTGGGGCTGGAGGGTCCGGCGGTCACGATCGACACGGCGTGCTCGTCGTCGCTGGTGGCGGTGCATCTGGCGGCGCAGTCGTTGCGGTCGGGTGAGTCGACGCTGGCGTTGGCCGGTGGTGTGACGGTGATGACCGAGCCGGACATGTTCCTGTACTTCAGCCACCAGCGGGGGATGGCCGCCGACGGCCGCTGCAAGTCCTTCGCGGCTGCGGCGGACGGGACGGGCTGCTCGGAGGGTGTGGGTGTGGTGGTGCTGGAGCGTCTGTCCGACGCCCGGCGCAACGGCCACCCGGTCCTTGCCCTGGTGCGGGGTTCGGCGGTGAACCAGGACGGTGCGTCGTCCTCGATGACGGCGCCGAACGGGCCTTCGCAGCAGCGGGTGATCCGCGCGGCGCTGGACAGCGCGGGGCTGACGATCGCGGACGTGGACGCGGTGGAGGCGCACGGCACCGGCACCAGGCTCGGTGACCCGATCGAGGCGCAGGCGGTGCTGGCCACCTACGGGCGGCGTGGCGCCGATGCCAAGCCGCTGTACCTGGGTTCGCTGAAGTCCAACCTGGCCCACACCCAGGCCGCGGCCGGGGTGGGCGGCATCATCAAGATGGTCCTGGCGCTGCGCCATGGCCTGCTGCCCAAGACGCTGCACCTGGACGAGCCGACCCCGCACGTGGACTGGGAGGCCGGCAACGTCGAGCTCCTGCGCGAGGCCGTGCCGTGGCCGGCCGGCGAGCAGCCACGCCGCGCGGGCGTCTCCTCCTTCGGCCTCAGCGGCACCAACGCCCACGTGATCCTGGAGGAGGCTCCGGTCGAGGAGGCGGCGGAGGCCGCCGAGCACGTGGAACTGCCGGTGCTGCCGGTGGTGGTGACGGGCCGCACGCCGAAGGCGCTGGCCGACCAGGCCGCCCGGCTGGGCGCGCAGGTCGCCGAGCAGCAGGACGTGTCGCTGACCGACCTGGCGTACTCCACCGCGACCAGCCGCACGCCGCTCGAGCACCGCGCGGTGGTGGTGGCCGGGGGGCGTGAGGAGTTGCTGGCGGGTCTGTCCGCGCTGGTGGAGGGTGTGGGGTCGCCGGGTGTGGTGACCGGGTCGGTGCGTGAGGGCAAGTCGGCGTTCGTGTTCACGGGTCAGGGTGCGCAGCGGCTGGGGATGGGCCGTGAGTTGCACGCGGCGTTCCCGGTGTTCGCTACCGCGCTGGACGAGGCCGTGGCCGCGCTGGACGAGCACTTGGACCGGCCGCTGAAGGATGTGATGTGGGGGGAGGACGCGGAGCTGCTGGCCGGCACCGCGTTCACCCAGCCCGCGTTGTTCGCGGTGGAGACGGCGTTGTTCCGTCTGGTGGAGTCGTGGGGGGTGCGGCCGGACTTCCTGGCCGGGCACTCGATCGGTGAGCTCACCGCCGCCCACGCCTCCGGCGCGATCACCCTGGCCGACGCCGCCCGCCTCGTCGCGGCGCGTGGGCGTCTGATGCAGGCGCTGCCCGCCGGTGGTGCGATGGCCGCGCTCCAGGCGACCGAGGCCGAGGTGCTGCCGCACCTGAGTGACACGGTCGGGATCGCGGCGATCAACAGCCCTTCCTCCGTGGTGGTTTCGGGTGTCGAGGCGGATGTCGAGGCGATCGTCGCCGAGTTCACCGCCCAGGGCCGCAAGACGACCAAGCTGCGCGTCTCGCATGCCTTCCACTCCCCGCTGATGGACCCGGTCCTCGTCGAGTTCCGCGCGGTCGCCGAGAGCATCGGCTACCAGCAGCCGGGCATCCCGGTGGTGTCCGGTGTCCACGGCACGATCGCCGAGGACTGGGGCACCCCCGAGTACTGGACCCGCCACCTGCGCGAGGCCGTCCGCTTCGCCGACACGGTGACGTTCCTCCACGAGCGCGGTGTCGAGACCTTCCTGGAGCTCGGCCCGGACGCGGTCCTGACCGCGCTGGCCGCCCAGAGCGTGGGCGAGGCCGAGGGCACCACCTTCATCCCCACCGTCCGCCGCGGCCGCCCCGAGGCGCAGACGCTGCTCGCCGCGCTCGGCCGCCTGTTCACGGCCGGCACCCGGATCGACTGGACCGCTTTCTACACCGGCACCGGCGCCCGCCGCGTCGACCTGCCCACCTACGCTTTCCAGCGCGAGCGCTACTGGATGCTCGGCCAGCTCGCCAAGGACGGCGACGCCGCCGGACTCGGTCTGGGCCGCGCCGACCATCCGCTGCTCGGCGCGGTGCTCTCCGCCCCCGACGGCGACGGCTTCACCTTCACCGGCCGCCTCGCCCTGGACACCCACTCCTGGCTGGCCGACCACGACGTGCTGGGCACCGTGCTGCTGCCCGGCACCGGCTTCGTCGAACTCGCCCTGCACGCCGGCGAACACACCGGCAGCCCCACCCTGGAAGAACTCATCCTCCAGGCCCCCCTCGTGCTGCCCGACCACGGCGGCATCGCCCTGCAGGTCACCGTCGGCTCCGCCGACGACCTCGGCCGCCGCCCGGTGCGCATCCACTCCCGCGCCCAGGACGCGCTGCCCGACACCCCCTGGCAGCTGCACGCCGAAGGCCTGCTCAGCAGCGAGCCCGTCACCCCCGCCACCGACCTGACCAGCTGGCCCCCCACCGGCGCCACCGAGCTCCCGGTCGAGGACGCGTACGAGGCGCTGCACGGACGCGGCTACGCCTACGGTCCGGTCTTCCAGGGGCTGAAGGCCGCCTGGCGCCAGGGCGACACCGTCTTCGCCGAGGTCGAGCTGCCCGAGCAGGCCCACGAGGACGCCGACCGCTTCGGCATCCACCCCGCCCTGCTCGACGCCGCCCTGCACGGCTCGCTGCTGGAGGACGGCGCGGCCGAGCAGGCCGGGAACGGCGAGCGCGGGGTCCTGCTCCCGTTCGCCTGGAAGGGCATCCGGGTCCACGCGGTCGGTGCGACGCAGCTGCGGGTGCGGATCGCGCCGCTGGGCGCCGACGGCATCGTGATCGACGGCGCGGACGGCGCGGGCAACCCGGTGTTCTCCGTCGAGTCCCTGCTCTCGCGGCCCGCCGCGGTGCCGGCCGCCGCCGAGCCGTCCGGCGGGGCGCTGTTCGCCGTCGAGCTGCGCGCGCTGCCGGTGGCGTCGGCTCCCGCCGCCGTCTCCTTCCGCCGGTGGGCGGAGTACGACCGTGCCGAGCCGGTGCCCGAGGTGCTGGTGCTCGACTCGGCCGCGCCGGACACCGCGGCGGACGAGTCCACCGCCGCGCTGGTCCACCGGGTGCTGACCAAGGCGCTGACGGACCTCCAGGAGTGGCTCGCGGACGAGCGGTTCGCCGACTCCCGCCTGGTCGTCCTGACCCGTGGCGCCGTCGCCGTCGCCGGCGAGGAGGTCGCCGACCTGCCCGGTGCGGCGCTGCGCGGCCTGATGCGTGCCGCGCAGGCCGAGAACCCCGGCCGGATCGTGCTGCTGGACCTGGCAGGCCAGGCCGCCGCCGACCTCACCGCCGACACCCTCGCCGCCGTGCTCGCCGCCGACGAGCCCGAGGTCGTGCTGCGCGACGGGGTGCTCTCGGCGCCCCGGCTGACCCGCGCCGCCGCCGGGACGACGGTGGCGGAAGAAACGATTCGCTTCGACGGCTCCGGCTCCGTCCTGGTCTCCGGTGCCACCGGCACGCTGGGCCGCCTGGTGACCCGGCACCTGGTCACCGAGCACGGCGCCGGTCGCCTGCTGCTGGTCAGCCGGCGCGGTGCCGAGGCCCCGGGCGCCGGTGAACTGGCCGACGAGCTGGCCGCGTTGGGCGCCGAGGTGATCTTCGCCGGCTGCGACCTGGCGGATCCGGCGGCCACCCGCGAGCTGCTCGCCGCCCACGACGTCTCGGCGGTCGTCCACCTGGCCGGAGTGCTCGGCGACACCACCATCGGCTCGCTCACCCCCGCGCTGCTCGACCAGGCCCTGCGCCCGAAGGTCGACGCGGCCTGGAACCTGCACACGCTGACCCGGGACGCGCGGCTGAGCGCGTTCGTCCTCTTCTCCTCGGTCGCCGGTGTGCTCGGCAACCCCGGTCAGGGCAACTACGCGGCGGGCAACGCCTTCCTGGACGCCCTCGCCGCGCACCGCCGCGCGCTCGGCCTGCCGGGCCAGTCCCTGGCCTGGGGCCTGTGGGCCACCGAGAACGCCGACGGCACGGTCAGCGGCGACGGCATGGCCGACGAGCTGCACCAGGCCGACCTGCTGCGGATGCGCCGCTCCGGGATCGCCGCGCTGCCCGCCGACCAGGGCCTGGCCCTGTTCGACGCCGCCCTGGGCTCGGCCGCCGCACTGCTGCTGCCGCTCGCCCTCGACCTGGCCACCCTGCGCGCCGCCGACGACCTGCCCGCCCAGTTCCGCGAGCTGGTCCGGCGCCGGGCGCGCGCGGCGGGCCGTCCGGGAGCCGCCCGCACGGCCGGCGCCGGCGACCGGCTCGCGGCGCTGCCGGCCAAGGAGCGCCGCCGCGCCCTGCTGGAGCTGGTCCGCGGCCAGGTGGCGTCCATCCTGGGCCACGGTTCGACGGCCGAGGTCGGTCCGGACCGGGCCTTCAACGAGCTCGGCTTCGACTCGCTGACCGCGCTGGAGCTGCGCAACCAGCTCACCGCCGCGACCGGCCTGCGGCTGACGCCCACCCTGGTCTTCGACCACCCGAGCGCCGGCGCCGTCGCCGACCACCTCGACACGCTGCTGGCCGGCGCCACCGCCGCCCCGGTCGGCGCGGCCCTGGCCCCGGCGGTCGCCGCGGACCAGGACGACCCGATCGCGATCGTCGGCATGGCCTGCCGCTACCCCGGCGGGGTCCGCTCGCCCGAGGAGCTGTGGCGCCTGGTCACCGAGGGCACCGACGCCATCTCGGAGTTCCCGACCGACCGCGGCTGGGACCTCGAGGGTCTGTACGACCCGGAGCCGGGCACCCCCGGCAAGGTCTACGTGCGCCACGGCGGCTTCCTGCACGACGCCGACACCTTCGACCCGGCCTTCTTCGGCATGAGCCCGAACGACGCGCTGACCACCGACCCGCAGCACCGGCTGCTGCTGGAGGTCGCCTGGGAGGCGCTGGAGCGCGCCGCGATCGACCCGGCCGGGCTGCGGGCCACCCCCACCGGGGTGTTCGCCGGGATCATGTACCACGACTACACGGGCAACAGCGCGGCCGGTTCGCTCGGCTCGGGCCGGGTGTCCTACACCTTCGGCCTCGAGGGCCCCTCGGTGACGGTCGACACGGCCTGCTCCTCCTCGCTGGTCGCCCTGCACCTGGCCGCGCAGGCGCTGCGGTCGGGGGAGTGCCCGCTGGCCCTGGTCGGCGGCGTGACGGTGATGGCCTCCACCGAGACCTTCGTGGAGTTCTCGCGCCAGCGCGGCCTGGCCAAGGACGGCCGCTGCAAGTCGTTCTCCGCCGCCGCCGACGGCGCCGCCTGGGCCGAGGGCGTCGGTGTCCTCGTGGTCGAGCGGCTCTCCGAGGCGCGCCGCAACGGCCACCAGGTGCTGGCCGTCATCCGGGGCACCGCCGTCAACCAGGACGGCGCGAGCAACGGACTGATGGCGCCCAACGGCCCCTCGCAGGAGCGCGTGATCCGGCAGGCCCTGGCCAACGCGGGCCTGACCGTCGCCGACGTCGACGCGGTCGAGGCGCACGGCACCGGCACCGCGCTCGGCGACCCGATCGAGGCGCAGGCGCTGCTGGCGACCTACGGCCAGGACCGGGGCGAGGCCGAACCGCTGTGGCTCGGCTCGATCAAGTCCAACATCGGCCACACCCAGGCCGCCGCCGGCGTGGCCGGCGTGATCAAGATGGTGCAGGCGATGCGCGAGGGCGTGCTGCCCAGGTCGCTGCACCTCGACGAGCCCTCGCCCAAGGTGGACTGGGCATCCGGCAGCGTCCGGCTGCTCGACCGGAGCCAGGCCTGGCCCGAGACCGGCCGTCCGCGCCGCGCCGGCGTCTCGTCCTTCGGCATCAGCGGGACCAACGCCCACGTCATCCTGGAAGCCGTCGAAGCCGTCGAGGCCACTGACGCCGTCGACGCCCCCGAGCCCGCCGCCCGCCCGGTCCCGTGGATCCTCAACGCCCGCGACACCGACGGACTGCGCCGCCAGGCCCGCGAGCTGCTCGGGCACCTGGACACCGTGCCCGACGCCGCCCCGCGCGACGTGGCGTACTCGCTGGCCACCGCCCGCACCCCGATGGAGTACCGGGCCGCGCTCACCGTCACCGACCCCGAGCAGGCCCGCCGCGACCTGGCCGCGCTGGCCGCCGGGACACCCGGCGCCGGCTCGGTCGCCCGGGCCGACACCGGCGGCCTGACCGCCTTCCTCTTCTCCGGCCAGGGCGCCCAGCGCCCCGGCATGGGCCGCGAGCTGCACGCCGCGTTCCCGGTCTTCGCCGAGGCCTTCGACGCCGCCGTCGCGGAGCTGGACCGGCACCTGGACCGGCCGCTGCGCGAGGTCGTCTGGGGCGAGGACGCCGAGCTGCTCAGCCGCACCGCCTACACCCAGACCGGACTGTTCGCCTTCGAGACGGCGCTGTTCCGGCTGCTGGAGTCGTGGGGCGTGCGGCCGGACTTCCTGGCCGGCCACTCGGTCGGCGAGATCACCGCCGCCCACGTCAGCGGCGCGCTGTCGCTGGCCGACGCGGCCCGGCTGGTGGCCGCGCGCGGCCGGCTGATGCAGGCGCTGCCGGCCGGTGGCGCGATGACCGCCGTCGAGGCCACCGAAGAAGAGGTGCTGCCGCTGCTGACCGGGCAGGTGAGCATCGGCGCGCTCAACGGGCCGCGCTCGGTGGTCGTCTCCGGCGCCGAGGACGCGGTGCGGCAGCTCGCCGACCACTTCACCGCCCAGGGGCGCAAGGTCTCCCGGCTGCGCGTCTCGCACGCCTTCCACTCCCCGCTGATGGAGCCGATGCTCGCCGAGTTCGGCGAGTTCGCCGCGGCCCTGACCGTCGGCGCCCCGCACACCCCGGTCGTCTCCAACGTGACCGGCCGGGTGATGACCGCCGAGGAGATCGCCGACCCGCAGTACTGGGTGCGCCACGTGCGGCAGGCCGTCCGGTTCGCCGACGGCGTGCGCGCCCTCGGCGAGGCCGGGGTCACCGCCTACCTCGAGGTGGGCCCCGACGCGGTGCTGGCGGGCCTGGGCCCGGCCTGTGTCGCCGACGGCCAGGCAGCCGGCCCGGACCCGGTGTTCGTGGCGCTCGCCCGCCGCGAGCGCGACGAGGAGCAGACCCTGGTGGCCGGCCTGGCCCGCGCCCACACGGCCGGTGTCCCGGTCGACTGGGCGGCGTTCTTCGCCGGGCGCCACGCCCGCCGGATCGACCTGCCCACCTACGCCTTCCGGCGCGAACACTTCTGGGCGCTGCCCGAGCAGACCGGCGGCGACGCCGGCACGCTCGGCCTGGACGCGCTCGACCACCCGCTGCTCGGCGCGGTGCTGCCCGCCCTCGGCCAGGGCGGCGCGACCCTGACCGGCCGGCTGACCCGCACCGCCCAGCCCTGGCTGGCCGACCACGACCTGCTGGGCACCGTCGTCCTGCCGGCCGCCGGCCTCGTGGAGCTGGCCCTGCGGGCCGGCGCCGAGTTCGGCTGCGACCGGCTGGCCGAGCTCGCCGTCGAGGCCCCGCTGGTGCTGCCCGAGCAGGGCGGCGTCCCGCTGCAGGTGGTCGTCGGCGCCCCGGGCGAGGACGGCAGCCGCCCGGTGAGCGTCTACACCCGGGTCCCGGACAGCGCGGACGAGGACGCCTGGGTCCGGCACGCCCAGGGCGTCCTGGACCACGCCGGTGCGGCCCCGCTGCCCGACCTGGCCGCCTGGCCGCCGGCCGGCGCGGAGCCCGTCACCGTCACCGACGCCTACGAACGGCTGCTCGCCCGGGGCCACGGCTACGGGCCGGTCTTCCAGGGCCTGCGGGCGGCCTGGCGGCGCGGCGGCGACCTGTTCGCCGAGATCGCGCTGCCCGAGGAGCAGCAGGCCGCGGCCGCCCGCTTCGTGCTGCACCCCGCGCTGCTCGACGCCGCCCTGCACCTGGAGATCCTGGGCGACGAGACGGCCGCCGGCCCGCTGACCGCGTCGGCGTGGTCCGAGGTCCGGGCCCACCGGCCGGGCGCCACCGCCCTGCGGGTGCGGATCACCAGGGACGAGCAGGGCCTGGCGGTGCTGCACGCGGCCGACCAGGACGGCGCCCCGGTGCTGTCGGCGGGCGCGGTGCGGCACCGGGCGGTCTCGGCCGCCGAGCTGCGCACCGGCGAGCCGGCCGGCGCCCTGTACCGACTCAGCTGGTCCTCGACCGAGGGCGGCATCCCCGTACCGCAGGACGCCTTCGAGGTGTTCGACTGCCCGGTGCCGGACGAGGCCGACAGCGCGGTCGCCGCCGACGCGGTGGCGCGGGCGGTGCTGGCCCGGCTGGCCGAGCACCTGGGCGCCGGGCAGGAGCGGCGCGCACCGCTGGCCGTCGTCACCCACGGCGCCGCCGCGGTCCGCCCCGACCAGAGCCCCGACCTCGCCCAGGCCGCCGTCTGGGGTCTGGTGCGGGCCGCGCAGAGCGAGAACCCGGGCCGCTTCGTGCTGGTGGACCTCGACGGCGCCGAAGCCTCCCGCGCCGCCCTGCCCGCCGCGCTCGGCACCGGCCTGACCGAGCTGGCGATCCGGGGCGGCAGCGTCCTGGCACCCCGCCTGGTCCGGGCCACCGCGCCGGACGCGGAGCGCTCCGCCCTGCCGGGCGGCACCGTGCTGGTCACCGGCGGCAGCACCCCGACCGGCGCCGCGGTGGCCCGCCACCTGGTCGCCGAGTACGGCGCCGACCACCTGCTGCTCACCCGCACCGCAGGGGGCGAACTCCCGGCCGATCTGGCCGAGTCGGCCAACGTCACCATCGCCGACTGCGACCCGGCCGACCGCACGGCCCTGGCGGCCCTGCTGGCGGCCATCCCCGCCGAGCACCCGCTGGTCGCGATCGTGCACACCAACGCGGCGGCGGTCGGCGGCCGGCTGACGGCCACCACCCCCGAGGCGCTGGCGGCGGGCCTGCGCCCCGGCGCGCAGGCGGCCTGGAACCTGCACGAGCTCACCCGCGACCGGGAGTTGGCCGCCTTCGTGCTGCTGACCTCGACCGCGGGCCTGATGCACGGCGCGGGCCTGGCCGCCCTGGCCGCCGGCGCCACCTTCCAGAGCGCCCTCGCCCGGCACCGCCACACCCTGGGCCTGGCCGCCACCGCGGTCGGCCACGGCCCGTGGCAGGCCGGTCCGGAGACCGAGGAGCAGCGGCAGTTGCTGGCCTCGCTGGGCCTGCCCGCCCTGGACGCCGAGCGCGGCCTGGCCCTGCTCGACGAGGCGCTGCGCACCGGTGAGCCGGAGCTGGCCGCCTTCGACCTGGACCGGGCCGCACTGCGCTCGCCGTCCGCCGGGCGGCTGCCCGCGGTGCTGTCCGGACTCGTCCGGGTCCCGGACCGGCAGGCCGAGCGCGGCGGCGCCGACGAGGCGCAGCGACTGCGCCAGCGGCTCGCGGGGCTGGACCAGAACGACCGGCTGCGGGTGCTGGTGGAGGTGGTCCGCACGCACGTCGCCGGACTGCTCGGCCACGCCTCCGCCGACGCCGTCCCCGCCGACCAGGCCTACCAGGGGCTCGGCTTCGACTCCCTGGCCTCCGACGAACTGCGCAGCCGGCTCGGCGCGGCCACCGGGCTCGCCCTGCCGGCCAGCCTGGCCTTCGACTTCCCGACCTCGCGCGCCGTGGCCGGCTACCTGGACTCCCTGCTGGAGCCGGCGGCCGACGACGCCACGCAGGTGCTGACCACCGCCCTGGACCAGCTGGACGAGGCCCTGACGGCCGTCGATCCCGGCACGGCGGAGACGGCTGCCGTCACCGCCCGGCTCGAAGCGGTGCTGCGCCGCTGGCAGGACCTCCAGAGCACCCGACAAGCCGCCCCGGAGCAGGACTTCGAAGGGGCTTCCGATGACGAACTGTTCGCGGCACTGGACCGGGAACTGGGGCTGACCTGAGCTGACCGCCCAGCCCCCGACCGGTACGAACCACCGCCTGCTGCAGATTGGTTGACCTCAGATGCCAGACCCAGACCAGGACAAGCTCCGCGACTACCTGCGGCGGGCCACCGCCGACCTGCAGACCGCCAAGCGGCGGCTGCGCGAGGCCGAGGCCCGCGAGCACGAGCCCATCGCGATCGTCGGGATGAGCTGCCGCTACCCCGGCGGGGTCCGCTCGCCCGAGGACCTGTGGGACCTGGTGGCCTCCGGCGGCGACGGCATCACCGGCTTCCCGCTCAACCGGGGCTGGGACGTGGAGGGCCTCTACGACCCCCAGCCGGGCACGCCGGGCAAGTCGTACGCCCGTGAAGGCGGCTTCCTGCACGAGGCCGACGCCTTCGACGCCGACTTCTTCAAGATCAGCCCCAAGGAGGCGCGGGAGACCGACCCGCAGCAGCGGCTGCTGCTCGAGACCTCCTGGGAGGCGCTGGAGCGCGCCTCGATCGACCCGCTGTCGCTCAAGGGCAGCCGCACCGGCGTCTTCGCCGGCGTCGTCTACCACGACTACCCCTCCGACGGCGGCACCGGCGGCCTGGGCAGCGTCGCCTCCGGCCGGATCTCCTACGTGCTCGGCCTGGAGGGCCCGGCGATCACCGTCGACACGGCCTGCTCCTCGTCGCTGGTCGCGCTGCACTGGGCGGTCAAGGCGCTGCGGGCCGGGGAGTGCACGCTCGCGCTGGCCGGCGGCGTCACCGTGATGGCCACCCCCACCTCCTTCGTCGGCTTCAGCCAGGAGCGCGGCCTGGCCCCCGACGGCCGCTGCAAGTCCTTCGCCGCGGGTGCCGACGGCACCGGCTGGGGCGAGGGCGTGGGCATGCTCGTGGTCGAGCGGCTCTCCGACGCCCGCCGCAACGGCCACCCGGTGCTCGCCCTGGTGCGCGGCTCGGGCATCAACCAGGACGGCGCCTCCAACGGCCTGACCGCGCCCAACGGCCCCGCCCAGCGGCTGCTGATCCAGCAGACCCTGGCCGGCGCCCAGCTCACCGCCGACCAGGTCGACGCCGTCGAGGCGCACGGCACCGGCACCACGCTCGGCGACCCGATCGAGGCGCAGGCGCTGCTGGCGACCTACGGCCAGGGACGTCCGGCGGACCAACCCCTGTGGCTCGGCTCGATCAAGTCCAACATCGGGCACGCCCAGGCCGCGGCCGGTGTCGGCGGCGTGATCAAGATGGTCGAGGCGATCCGGCACGGCCTGCTGCCCAAGACCCTGCACGTCGACGAGCCCTCGCCCAAGGTCGACTGGTCGGCCGGCAACATCGAGCTGCTCACCGAGTCCATCGCCTGGCCCGACCGGGGGCACCCGCGCCGGGCCGCGGTCTCCGCCTTCGGCCTCAGCGGCACCAACGCCCACGTCATCCTCGAGGCGGCGCCCGAGCCGGGCGCGCCCGACGAGCAGCCGCCGGCCGGCGAGGGCGCGCCCGCGGCGGCCACCGAGGCCGCCATCATGGTGCCCGTGCCGCTGTCGGCCAGGACCGCCGAGTCGCTGCGCGCCCAGGCCGCCGCCCTGCTCGCCCACCTCGCCGAGCAGCCCGCCGACCAGCCGTCCGTCGCCGACCTGGGTCTCTCGCTGGCCACCACCCGCGCCGCCCTGGAGCAGCGCGCCGTGCTGGCCGTCGCCGACCGGGACGAGCTGGTCCGCGCGCTCACCGCGCTGGCCGCCGGCGACACCCCGGAGGAGGCCGCCCGGGCCACCGCCGAGCCCGACGTGCGCGCCGCCTTCCTCTTCTCCGGCCAGGGCGCCCAGCGCCTGGGCATGGGGCGCGGCCTGTACGCGGCCTTCCCGGTCTTCGCCGGGGCGCTGGACGAGGCGGCCGAGGCACTCGACGCGCACCTCGGCACCCCGCTGAAGGACGTGATGTGGGGGGACGACGCGGAGCTGCTGAACAGCACCGCCTTCGCCCAGCCCGCGCTCTTCGCCGTCGAGACCGCGCTCTTCCGCCTGCTGCACTCCTGGGGCCTGCGCGCCGACCTGCTGGCCGGGCACTCGGTCGGCGAGCTCAGCGCCGCGCACGTCGCCGGGGTGCTCACGCTGCCCGACGCCGCCCGGCTGGTGGCCGCGCGCGGCCGGCTGATGCAGGCGCTGCCGGCCGGCGGCGCGATGGCCGCGATCCAGGCCACCGAGGACGAGGTCCGCCCGCTGCTGACCGAGGGCACCGGCCTCGCGGCCGTCAACGGCCCCACCGCCGTAGTGGTCTCCGGCGCCGGGGAGACGGTGCGCGCCATCGCCGCCCACTTCGCCGAGCAGGGCCGCAAGACCCGCGAGCTGCGCGTCTCGCACGCCTTCCACTCGCCGCTGATGGAGCCGATGCTGGCCGAGTTCCGGGCCGTCGCGCAGAGCGTGGCCTGGCACGAGGCCGCCCGCCCGATCGTCTCCAACCTCACCGGCCGGGCCGCCGAGCCCGGCGAGCTGCAGGACCCCGAGTACTGGGTGCGCCACGTGCGCGAGGCCGTCCGGTTCGGCGACGCGCTGCGCACCCTGGCGGCGGACGGCGTGCGGGTCTTCCTCGAACTCGGGCCGGACGCCGCGCTCACCCCGATGGCGGGCGACTCGCTCGGCACCGACGCGCTGGTCGCCCCGGTGCTGCGCCGCGGCCGCGACGAGGAGCGCACGCTGCTCGCCGCGCTCGGCCAGGCCTTCGCCCGCGGCTGCCCGGTGGACTGGCCCGCCTTCTACGCCGGCCGCGGCGCCCGGCGCGTCGACCTGCCGACCTACCCCTTCCAGCACCGCTCGTTCTGGGCCGACTCCGCCCCGGCCACCCCGGGGATGGCCGGCGCCCCGGCGACCGGCGGCGACGCGGCCGCCGACACCGCCTTCTGGGACGCCGTCGAGCACGCCGAGGTCGGCAGCCTCGCCGACCGGCTGGAGATCGGCGCGGACTCGCTGGGCGAGGTGCTGCCCGCGCTCGCGCGCTGGCGCCGCCACCACCACGATCTGCACACCCTGGACTCCTGGCGCTACCGGGTGGTCTGGCAGTCGGCCGCCACCGACGCCGCCACCCCGGTGCTCACCGGCAGCTGGCTGGTCGCCGTCCCCGTGCGGCTCGCCCAGGACAGCCGGATCACCGCCGTGCTGGCCGCCCTGGCCGCACACGGCGCCGCCCCGGAGACCGTCGTCGTCGCCGACCAGGACCGCGCCGCGCTCGCCGACCTGCTGCGCACCCGCACCCCGGCCGGCGTGCTCTCGCTGCTCGCCCTGGACGAGCAGCCGCACCCCGGGCACCCCGTCCTCAGCCAGGGCCTGGCCGCCACCATCACCCTGGTGCAGGCGCTCGGCGACGCCGCGAGCACCGCCCCGCTGTGGCTGCTCACCTCGCAGGCGGCGGCCGTGGCCGGCTCCCACGAGGTGACCGCGGTGGCCCAGACCCCGCTGTGGGGGCTGGCCGGCGGCCTCGCGCTCGACCTGCCGCAGACCTTCGGCGGCATCGCCGACCTGCCCGCCGAGCTCGACGAGCGGGCCGCCCGGCAGCTGTGCGGCTGGCTCACCGGAGCCACCGGCGAGGACGCCGTCGCGATCCGGCCGCAGGGCCTGTTCGTCCGGCGCCTGGTCCGCGTCCCGGTGGGCGACCAGGCCCCCCGGCGCACCTGGCAGCCGCGCGGCACCGTCCTGATCACCGGCGGCACCGGCGGCCTGGGGGCCCACGTGGCCCGCCGGCTCGCCACCGAGGGTGCGCCGCACCTGCTGCTCACCGGCCGCCGCGGCCCCGCCACCGCCGGGATCGACAAGCTGACGGCCGAGCTGGAGGAGCTGGGCGCGCGGGTCACCGTGGCGGCCTGCGACGTCACCGACCGGCAGTCGCTGGCCCGGGTGCTGGCCTCGGTGCCGCAGGACCAGCCGCTGACCGCCGTCGTGCACGCCGCCGGCGCCATGCAGCGCATCGCCCCGCTCACCGAGCTGACCCTGACGGAGTTCGCCGAGGTCAACGACGCGAAGGTGACCGGAGCGCAGCACCTGGACGCGCTGCTGGCGGACCAGCCGCTGGACGCCTTCGTGCTCTTCTCCTCCGGCGCCGCCGTCTGGGGCAGCGCCGGACAGGCCGCCTACGCGGCCGCCAACGCCCAGCTGGACGGCATCGCCCACCAGCGGCGCGCCCAGGGCCGCACCGTCACCTCGATCGCCTGGAGCTCGTGGGACGGCGGCATGGTCGACGCCGAGCTGGCGGCCATGATGCAGCGCATCGGCGCACCCGCGATGCGGCCCTCGGTCGCGGTGGGCGCGTTGCGCCAGGCCGTCGAGCACGACGAGAGCCACCTGGTGGTCGCCGAGTTCGACTGGGAGCGCTTCGTCCCCACCTACACCCTCGCCCGCCCGCGCCCGCTGCTGGACGCGCTCCCCGAGGTGCGCGCCGTCCTGGACGGCGCCACCGGCGCGGCGGCGGCCGGCGGCGGCTCCGCCCTGGTCACCGAGCTGGCCGGCAAGTCCGAGGCCGAGCAGCAGCGGGCCCTGCTGGACCTGGTCCGCGCCAAGGCCGCGAGCCTGCTCGGCTACGACTCCCCGGCCGAGCTGGAGCCGACCCGGGCCTTCGAGGACCTCGGCTTCGACTCCGTCGCCGCCGTCGACCTGCGCGACCGGCTCAACGAGGCGACCGGCGCCAGCCTGCCCAGCACCATGGTGTTCGACCACGCCAACCCCGTCGCCCTTGCCGACTTCCTGCGCACCGAGCTCTTCCAGGACGCGGCGAACGGCACGGACGTCCTCGCCGAACTGGACCGGTTCGAGGCGCTGGCCGACTCGCTGGACATCGAGCAGATCCGCAGCAGCCGGATCGCCTCGCGGCTGCAGGCCCTGCTCGGCCGACTCACCGACCCCCAGGGCGCCGGCGAGAACGTCCTCGACCAGCTCGAATCCGCCTCCGCGGACGACGTGTTCGCTTTCATCGATCAAGAACTCGGCCTGTCCTGACCGAGCACATCGCTGACACATTCACCAAAAAGGACTCGGTGGGATCCGACATGGCAAACGACGAGAAGATTCTCGACTACCTGAAGAAGGTCACGGCCGACCTGCACCAGACGCGTCAGCGGCTCCAGGACGTCGAGGCACAGGCCCGGGAACCGATCGCGATCGTGGCCATGAGCTGCCGCTACCCGGGCGGGATCAGCACGCCCGAGCAGCTGTGGGAGCTGGTGGCCGAGGGGCGGGACGCGGTGGCGGGCATGCCCACCGACCGCGGCTGGGACCTCGAGGCCCTGATGAACCCCGACCTGGACGCGGCCGGGGCCAGCTACGTCCACCAGGGCGGCTTCCTGGAGAACGCCGGCCTGTTCGACCCGGGCTTCTTCGGCCTCAGCCCGATGGAGGCCGAGGGCACCGACCCGCAGCAGCGGCTGGTGCTCGAGGTGTCCTGGGAGGCCTTCGAGCGGGCCGGCATCGACCCGCAGACCCTGCGCGGCGGCTCGGTCGGCGTCTACATGGGCTCCGGCATCCAGGACTACGGCGACTTCGACGAGGGCGTGCCGGAGGCCGTCGAGGCCTACATGGCCACCGCCCGCGCCGCCTCGGTGATCTCCGGCCGGGTCTCCTACGTGCTCGGCCTGGAGGGCCCCTCCTTCACCGTCGACACCGCCTGCTCGTCCTCGCTGGTGGCCATCCACCTCGCCGCGCAGGCGCTGCGCCAGAGCGAGTGCACGCTGGCCCTGGCCGGCGGCGTGATGATCATGTCGACGCCCTCCCCGTTCGTCGCGTTCAGCCACCAGAAGGGCCTGTCGCCCGACGGCCGCTGCCGCGCGTTCTCCGACTCCGCCGACGGCACCGGCTGGGCCGAGGGCGTCGGCGTCATCCTGCTGGAGCGGCTCTCCGACGCCCGCCGCAACGGCCACCCCGTCCTCGCGGTGATCCAGGGCTCGGCGATCAACTCCGACGGCGCCTCCAACGGCCTGACCGCGCCCAGCGGCCCCGCGCAGCAGAAGGTGATCCGCCAGGCGCTGGCCAACGCCCAGATCCCCGGCTCGCACGTCGACCTGGTCGAGGCGCACGGCACCGGCACCACGCTCGGCGACCCGATCGAGGCCCAGGCCCTGCTCACCACCTACGGCCAGGACCACAGCGCCGAACGACCACTTCGGCTGGGCTCCTTCAAGTCCAACATCGGACACGCGCAGGGCGCGGCCGGCGTCGGCGGCGTGATCAAGACCGTGATGGCGCTGCGCCACGGCCTGATGCCGCGCACCCTGCACGTCACCGAGCCCTCCAGCCACGTCGACTGGAATGCCGGCCACGTCAAGCTGCTCACCGAGGCCGAGCCCTGGCCGCGCACCGAGGACCACCCGCGCACCGCGGGCGTCTCCGCGTTCGGGCTGAGCGGCACCAACAGCCACGTCATCATCAGCGAGGCCCCCGAGGCCGAGCCCGCCGACGACACCGCCGAGCCCACCGCGGCCCCGCTCGCCTCGCCGGTGCTGCCCTACCTGCTGTCCGCCCGCGGCACCCAGGCGCTGCGCGGCCAGGCGGCCAAGCTCGCCGCCTTCGTCCGGGACGACGCCGAGCTCGCCCTGCCCGACCTCGGCCACTCGCTGCTCACCCGCCGCGCCGCCTTCGACCACCGCGCCGTGGTGCTCGGCGGCGACCGCGACGCCCTGCTGGCCGGCCTCGACGCGCTCGCCGCCGGCGACAAGTCGCCGGCCGTGGTGCGCGGCACCGCCCTCGGCTCCTCCCGGATCGCCTTCGTCTTCCCCGGCCAGGGCTCCCAGTGGGTCGGCATGGCCGTCGAACTCATCGAGTCCGCCCCGGCCTTCGCCGACCGGATGCGCGAGTGCGCCCAGGCCCTGTCCGCGTTCGTCGACTGGGACCTCTTCGACGTCCTGTACGAGCGCGACGGCGCCCCCACCTTCGCCGACGTCGACGTCGTCCAGCCGGTGCTGTGGGCCGTCATGGTCTCGCTGGCCGAGCTGTGGCGCTCCTTCGGCGTCCAGCCGGACGCCGTCGTCGGCCACTCGCAGGGCGAGATCGCCGCCGCCACCGCCGCCGGCGCCCTCACCCTGGAGGACGGCGCCCGCATCGTCGCCCTGCGCAGCAAGATCATCCGTTCCGGGCTGGCCGGCCTGGGCGGCATGATGTCGGTGCGGCTGCCCGCCACCGAGGCCGAGGCCCTGCTGCCCCGCTGGAGCGGCCGCCTGCAGCTCGCCGTCGTCAACAGCCCCACCTCGGTGGTCGTCTGCGGCGACGTCGACGCGCTCGACGAGCTGTACAACCAGCTCGAGGAGAGCGGCGTCCAAGCCCGCAAGATCCCGGTGGACTACGCCTCGCACTCGGTCTTCGTCGAGGAGATCCGCGACCGCGTCATCGCCGCCCTGGCCGACGTCGCCCCGCGCTCCACCCCGACCGCCTTCTACTCCACGGTCACCGGCACCCGCCTCGACACCGCCACCCTCGACGCCGACTACTGGTACCGCAACCTGCGCCAGACCGTGCTCTTCGAGGAGACCACCCGCCGCCTGCTGGACGACGGCTTCACCGCCTTCGTCGAGGCCAGCCCGCACCCCGGGCTGCTGGTCGGCCTGGCCGAGACCGTCTCCGCCGTCGGCGCCACCGCGGCCCCCATCGGCTCGCTGCGCCGCAACGAGGGCGGCCTGGACCGCTTCGTCGCCTCGCTCGCCGAGGCCCACACGCACGGCCTGCCGGTCGACTGGACGCAGTTCTTCGGCACCGGCGGCACCCCCGTGGACCTGCCGACCTACGCCTTCCAGCGCGAGCAGTACTGGGCCCAGGCACCCGCCGCCCGCGGCGACGTCGCCGCCGCCGGCCTGGAGCCCGCCGACCACCCGCTGCTCGGCGCGATCGTCAGCTCGCCCGACGGCGAGGGCTTCACCCTCACCGGCCGCCTCGCCACCGGCACCCACGGCTGGCTCGGCGACCACCGGGTCGGCGAGTCCGTCTTCTTCCCCGGCACCGGCTTCGTGGAACTGGCCGTCCGGGCCGGCGACCACGCCGGCTGCCCGAGCGTCGACGAGCTGACCCTGGAAGCGCCCCTGGTGCTGCCCGAGCGCGGCGGTGTCGCGCTGCGGGTGACCGTGGACGCCCCCGACCAGGCCGGCCGGCGCACCGTCACCGTCCACTCCCGGGTGGAGGACACCGGCGCGGCCTGGACCCGGCACGCGGTCGGCACCCTGAGCCGGACCGCCGCCGAACCCCGGACCTTCGACACCGCGCCGTGGCCCCCGGCCGGCGCCGAGGCCGTCGACCTCGACGGCTTCTACGCCGACATCGCCCGCGAGGGCCTGGTCTACGGCCCGGTCTTCCAGGGCCTGAGCGCCGCCTGGCGGGTCGGCACCGACATCTACGCCGAGGTGCAGCTGCCCGAGGGCACCGACGCCACCGGCTTCGGCCTGCACCCCGCGCTGCTCGACGCCGCCCTGCACACCGTCGCGCTGACCGGCGTGACCGGCTCCCAGGGCGCGCTGCCCTTCGCCTGGTCGGGCGTCTCGCTCGCCGCCGAAGGCGCCACCAGCGTGCGGGTGCGGGTCCGCCCGCTGGGCGAGGGCGAGGTCGGCGTGGACCTCGCCGACTCCGCCGGCGCCCCGGTCGCCGCCATCGACTCCCTGGTGCTGCGCCCGCTGACCGAGGACCTGCTCACCGCCGACCGGGCCCTGGTCCGCGACGCCCTCTTCCGGATCGACTGGCAGCCCGTCGCCCAGCCGCCGGCCGAGGGCCGCACCGTCCGGGCCTGGGACGCCCCGCGCGACACCGAGGTCGCCGACGTCGTGGTCTGGACGCCCACCCCGGGCACCGACGCCCAGGCCGCCCGCACCGCCGTGCACCAGGCGCTGGACGTGGTCCGGCAGTGGCTGGCGGACGAGCGCTGCGCGGCCTCGACCCTGGTGGTGCGCACCCACGGCGCCGCCGCGCTGCCCGGCGAGGACGCCGTGGACCTGGCCGGCGCCGCCGTCTGGGGCCTGGTGCGCTCCGCGCAGTCCGAGAACCCCGGCCGCATCGTGCTGCTCGACACCGACCCGCAGGCCGCCGCCGAGACCGCCGCCGCCGCCGTCGCCACCGGCGAGTCCCAGATCGCGGTGCGCGCCGGTGTCCAGCTGGCGCCGCGCCTGGTGCGCGCCGACAGCGACCCGGCGACGGCCCCGGCCGTGCCGGCGTTCGACCCGGACGGCACCGTGCTACTGGCCGGCGGCACCGGCACCCTGGGCAGGCACCTCGCCCGGCACCTGATCACCGAACACGGCGTCGGCCGCATCGTGCTGACCAGCCGGCGCGGCCCGGCCGCCGAGGGCGCCGCCGAACTCCTCGCGGAGCTGCGCGAGTTGGGCGCTGAGGCGGAGATCGCCGCCTGCGACGCGGCCGACCGCGACGCGCTGGCCGCGCTGCTCGCGCAGCTGCCCGCCGACCGCCCGCTCACCGGCGTCGTCCACCTGGCCGGCGTGCTGGACGACGGCATCCTCGCCTCCCTCACCCCCGAGCGGGTCGACGCCGTGCTGCGGCCCAAGATCGACGCCGCCGTCAACCTGCACGAGCTGACGGCCGGTCTGGACCTGGCCGCCTTCGTGCTCTTCTCCTCCGTCGCGGGCGTCCTGGGCAACCCGGGCCAGGCCAACTACGCCGCCGCCAACACCTTCCTGGACGCCCTCGCCGCGCACCGCCGCGCCCACGGCCTGCCCGCCCAGTCCCTGGCCTGGGGCTTCTGGGGCGAGGCCAGCGGCATGACCAGCGGCCTGACGGCCGACGAGCGCACCCGCATCGCCGCCCAGGGCGGCGTGCTCCCGATCGCCTCGGACGAGGGCGTGGCCCTCTTCGACGCCGCCCGCCGCGCCGGCGACGCCACCCTCGTCCCGGTCAAGCTGAACATCGCCGCCATCCGGGCCCAGGGCGCGAGCGCCCGCGAGGTGTTCCGGGCCCTCGCCCCGGTCACCGCCCGCCGCAAGGCCGGGGCCAAGGTCGAGACCGGCGGGCTGCAGCAGCGGCTGGCCGCCGTCGCCGAGGCCGACCGCGAGGCCGCCGTGCTCGAGCTGGTCCTCCAGCAGATCGCGGACGTCCTCGGCTTCAGCTCCACCCAGGCCATCGAACCCGAGCGGGCCTTCAAGGAGCTGGGCTTCGACTCGCTGCGCGCGGTGGAGTTCCGCAACGGGCTGGTCGAGGCGACCGGGCTGCGGCTGCCCGCCACCGTCGTCTTCGACTACCCCAACCCGCTGGGGCTGGCCCGCCACCTGCTCACCGAGATCTCCGGCCTGCCCGAGCAGGCGGCCGCGCCCGCCGCGGCCGCGCCCGTCACCGGCGACCCGATCGCGATCGTCGGCATGGCCTGCCGCTTCCCCGGCGGCATCGGCTCGCCCGAGGACCTGTGGCAGGCCGTCGTCGGCGGGGTGGACGTCATCTCCGGCTTCCCCACCGACCGCGGCTGGGACATCGCCCGGATCTACGACCCCCAGGGCCTGCGCCCCGACACCAGCTACACCGACCAGGGCGGCTTCCTGGACCACGCGGGCGACTTCGACGCCGACTTCTTCGGGATCAGCCCCAACGAGGCGCTGATCATGGACCCGCAGCAGCGCCAGCTGCTCGAGGTCTCCTGGGAGGCGCTGGAGCGGTCGGGCATCGACCCGCGCTCGCTCAAGGGCAGCAAGACCGGCGTCTACGCCGGGATGATGTACCACGACTACGCGCACAACGCGAGCACCGGCGGCATCGCCTCCGGCCGGATCTCCTACGTCCTGGGCCTCGAGGGCCCGTCGATGACGGTGGACACCGCCTGCTCGTCCTCGCTGGTCTCGCTGCACCTGGCGATCCAGTCGCTGCGCTCGGGCGAGTCCACGCTGGCCCTGGTCGGCGGCGTGACCGTGATGTCCGACCCGGAGATCTTCGTCGAGTTCAGCCGCCAGAAGGGCATGGCCGCCGACGGCCGCTGCAAGTCCTTCGCGGGTGCGGCCGACGGTGCCGCCTGGTCGGAGGGCGTCGGCGTGCTGGTGGTCGAGCGCCTCTCGGACGCGCGCCGCAACGGGCACCAGGTGCTCGCGGTGGTGAGCGGCTCGGCGGTCAACCAGGACGGTGCGTCGAACGGTCTGACGGCGCCCAACGGTCCCTCGCAGCAGCGGGTGATCCAGCAGGCGCTCGCCTCGGCCGGCCTGACCACGGCCGAGGTCGACGCCGTGGAGGCGCACGGCACCGGCACCACCCTCGGTGACCCGATCGAGGCGCAGGCGCTGCTGGCCACCTACGGCCAGGGCCGCGCCGAGGACAAGCCGCTCCGGCTCGGCTCGCTGAAGTCCAACATCGGCCACGCCCAGGCGGCGGCCGGCGTCGGCGGCGTCATCAAGATGGTGCTGGCGCTGCGCAACGAGCTGCTGCCGAAGACCCTGCACGTGGACGAGCCGACCCCGCACGTGGACTGGGAGGCCGGCAACGTCGAGCTCCTCACGGAAGCCGTCCAGTGGCCGGCCGGCGAGCGCCCGCGTCGCGCGGGTATCTCCTCGTTCGGCCTGAGCGGCACCAACGCCCACATCATCATCGAGGAAGCCCCGGCGGCCGCAGCCGAGGAGGCGGTCGAGCGCCACGAGCCGCCGGTCGTCCCGGTCGTGCTCTCCGGCCGCACGCCGAAGGCGCTGGCCGACCAGGCCGCCCGGCTGGGCGCGCAGGTCGCCGAGCAGCAGGACGTGTCGCTGACCGACCTGGCCTACTCCACGGTGACCGGACGCACGGCGCACGAGCACCGCGCGGTGGTCGTGGCCGAGAACCGCGAGGAGCTGCTGGCCGGCCTCTCCGCCCTCGCCGAGGGGAGCGGTTCGGCGGGTGTGGTCGCGGGTGGCCGGGTGGACGGCGCTACGGCGTTCGTGTTCACCGGTCAGGGTGCGCAGCGGCTCGGGATGGGCCGTGAGCTGCACGGCGCGTTCCCGGTGTTCGCTACCGCGCTGGACGAGGCCGTGGCCGCGCTCGACGCCTACCTCGAGATTCCGCTGAAGGACGTGATGTGGGGCGAGGACGCGGAGCTGCTGGCCGGCACCGCGTACACCCAGCCCGCGCTGTTCGCCGTCGAGACCGCGCTGTTCCGTCTGGTGGAGTCGTGGGGGGTGCGCCCGGACTTCCTGGCCGGGCACTCGATCGGTGAGATCACCGCCGCCCACGCCTCCGGTGCGATCGGTCTGGAGGACGCGGCCCGCCTGGTCGCGGCCCGTGGCCGGTTGATGCAGGCGCTGCCGGCCGGTGGCGCGATGGCCGCGCTCCAGGCGACCGAGGCCGAGGTCCTGCCGCACCTGACGGACACCGTCGGGATCGCGGCGATCAACAGCCCCTCCTCGGTGGTGGTTTCGGGTGTCGAGGCGGATGTCGAGGCGATCGTCGCCGAGTTCACCGCCCAGGGCCGCAAGACCAGCCGTTTGAAGGTCTCGCACGCCTTCCACTCCCCGCTGATGGACCCGGTCCTCGCCGAGTTCCACCTGGTCGCCGAGAGCATCACCCGCAGCCGGCCCACCATCCCGGTGGTCTCCGGCGTGCACGGTGAGGTGACCGAGGACTGGGGCACCCCGGACTACTGGACCCGCCACCTGCGCGAGGCCGTCCGCTTCGCCGACACGGTCACCCACCTGCACGGACGCGGCGTGACCCGGTTCCTGGAGCTGGGCCCGGACGCGATCCTGACCGCGCTCACCCAGAGCACCCTGGACAGCGACACCCCGATCGTCGTCGTCCCGACCGTCCGCAAGAACCAGCCCGAGGCGCAGACCCTCCTGTCGGCCGTGGCCCGCCTCTTCACGGCCGGCACCCGCATCGACTGGACCGCCTTCCACAACGGCACCGGCGCCCACCGCCTCGACCTGCCCACCTACCCCTTCCAGCGCGAGCGCTACTGGATCATCGCGAACCAGGGCGGCGGCGACCCCGCCTCCCTCGGCCTCAGCACGCTCGACCACCCGTTGCTCGGCGCGGTCATCTCCTCACCCGAGACCGACGGCGTGGTGCTGACCGGCCGACTCTCGACCGCCGTCCAGCCCTGGCTGGCCGACCACCGGATCGGCGAGGCCGTCGTCTTCCCCGGCACCGGATTCGTGGAGCTCGCGATCCGCGCGGGCGACGAGGTCGGCTGCCCGGCGGTGGAGGAACTGACCCTCGAAGCACCGCTGGTGCTGCCCGAGTCCGGCGGCGTGGCCGTGCGGGTGTCGGTCGGCGCGGCGGACGACGCCGACCGGCGGACGGTGACCTTCTTCTCGCGCGGCGACGAGGACGAGCCGTGGGTGCGCCACGCGACCGGCGTGCTGACCGCCGAAGCGGCGGCCCCGGCCCGGCAGTTCGACGCGGCGGTGTGGCCGCCGCAGGGTGCCGAACCGCTGGAGCTCGACGGGTTCTACGACGAGGTGGCGGAAGCCGGGCTGGTCTACGGACCCGTGTTCCAGGGGCTGCGCGCCGCCTGGCGGGTGGGTGACGACGTGTTCGGCGACGTGCTGCTGCCCGAGGGCGTCGAAGCCGACCGGTTCGGCGTCCACCCGGCCCTGCTCGACGCGGCGCTCCACCTGGTGGCGCTGTCCGGGGTGACCGGCGGTCAGGCGGCGCTGCCGTTCGCCTGGTCCGGGGTCTCCCTGGCGGCCGAGGGCGCGACGCGGCTGCGGGTCCGGGTCACCGCCCGGGGCGAGGGCACCGTGAGCGTGGACCTCGCGAACGCGGCCGGCCTGCCGGTCGCCTCGATCGGCTCGCTGGTGCTGCGGCCGCTCAGCTCGGTGGCGAACGCCACCGAGACGTCCGCCGCCCGGGACGCGCTCTTCCAGGTGGACTGGTCGCCGCTGGCGACCGGCGACCCGGTCGACGCGCTGTCGGTCGGTTCGTGGGAGTCGGCCACCGCACCCGGTGCCACCGTGCCGCAGGCCGTCGTCTGGGACGTGGCACCGGTGCCGGACACGGACGCCGCCGCCTTGCAGGACTCGCTGGCCACGGCACTGCGCACCGTCCAGGACTGGCTGGCCGATGACCGCTTCGAGGGCGCGACGCTGGTCGTCCGCACCCGGGGCGCGGTCGCCCTGTCCGAGACGCGGACCCCCGATCTGGCGGGTGCGGCGCTCTGGGGCCTGGTGCGCTCCGCGCAGTCCGAGAACCCCGGCCGGATCGTCCTCATGGACTCCGACACCGACATCAGCACCGACACCGACGCCGAGATCGCCGCAGCCGTGGCCTCGGGCGAGACGCAGCTCGCCGTGCGCGACGGCGTGGCCCACACACCGCGCCTGGTGCGCGCCCCGGCGGCGGCCGACGGAGCCCAGGCGTCGGCGTTCGCCCCGGAGGGCACCGTGCTGGTCACGGGCGGCACCGGCCTGCTGGGCCGCCTGTTCGCCCGGCACCTGGTCACCGAACACGGTGTCCGGCACCTGCTGCTGACCAGCCGTCGCGGCCCCGCCGCCGAGGGCGCCGCCGAGCTGGTCGCCGAGCTGTCCGCCCTGGGCGCCTCGGTCGAGGTGGCCGCCTGCGACACCGGCGACCGCCCGTCCCTGGAGCGGCTGCTGGCCGGTATCCCGGCCGAGCACCCGCTGACCGGTGTCCTGCACCTGGCGGGTGTGATCGACGACGGCATCCTCGCCTCCCTCACCCCCGAGCGGCTGGCGAACGTGCTGCGGCCCAAGGCCGCCGCGGCCCTGCACCTGCACGAGCTGACGGCCGGTCACGACCTGGCGGCCTTCGTGCTCTTCTCCTCGGCGGCCGGTGTCCTGGGCAACCCGGGCCAGGCCAACTACGCCGCGGCCAACGCCTTCCTGGACGCCCTCGCCGCGCACCGCCGCGCCCAAGGCCTGCCCGTCCAGTCCCTCGCCTGGGGACCGTGGGCGGGGGAGGAGGCGGCCGGCGGCATGGCCGGCGAACTGGCGGCGTCCGGCAGCGACCGGATCGGCCGCAGCGGCATCGAGGCCCTCTCCGCGAGCGCGGGCACCGAGGTGTTCGACGCCGCGTACGCCCAGGGCGCAGCCGCCCTGGTGACCATGCGGCTGAACCTCAAGGCGCTGCGGGCCGCCACCGACCTGCCGCCCCTGCTGCGTGCGCTGGCCCCGGCCCGCGCCCGGCGCCGGGCGCAGTCCTCGGCGGTCGACACGACGGCGTTCCGCAGCCGGATGGCGGCCCTGTCCGACCAGGCCCGCACCGACGAACTCATCGACCTGGTGAGGGCGCACGCGGCCGCGGTCCTCGGCCACTCCTCGGCCGCCGCGATCGGCAAGACCCGCGAGTTCAACGAGTTCGGCTTCGACTCGCTGTCCGCCGTCGAATTCCGCAACAGCCTCGCCGAGGCCACCGGGCTGCGCCTGCCGCCCACGCTGGTCTTCGACTACCCCAACCCCACGGCGGTCGCCGAGTTCTTCGCCGAGGAACTCCGCCCGGCGCAGGACGCGGGCAGCACCGGCGACGCGGTCGACCCCGACTCGGACGAAGGAAAGATCCGCCGGCTGCTGCAGACCGTCCCGATGTCCCGCCTGCGGGAACTGGGTCTGGTCGACACCTTGCTCCACCTTGCCGACGGACCGGCGGAGCACTCGGAGTCCACGCTCGTCGACGACGCGGAAGCGATCGACGATCTGGACGCCGAGAGCTTGATCAACATGGCGCTCGAAGGTCTCGGGCTCGACGAGACACAGGGAATGTGAGAGAAGCAGATGTCCAACTCTGATCAGAAGCTCCTCGACGCACTCCGGGCGTCCATGAAGGAAACCGCCCGTCTGCGTACCCAGAACCGGCAGCTGGCGACCGCGGCCCGGGAACCGATCGCGATCATCGGCATGGCCTGCCGCTACCCAGGCGGCGTCGAGTCCCCAGAGGGGCTCTGGCAGCTGGTCGCCGAGGGACGCGACGCCGTCACGGAGTTCCCCGTCAACCGCGGCTGGGACACCGGGGGCATCTACGACCCCGAGGGGGAGCGCCCGAACACGACGTACGTCAACCAGGGCGGCTTCCTGCACGAGGCCGACCGCTTCGACCCGGCCCTGTTCTCGATTAGCCCCAACGAGGCGCTGATCATGGACCCGCAGCAGCGGCTGCTGCTGGAGGCGTCCTGGGAGGTCTTCGAGCGCGCCGGTGTCGACCCGCAGCAGCTCAAGGGCAGCAAGACCGGCGTCTACGCCGGGATGATGTACCACGACTACCCGTACAACAACGCGACGGGCTCGATCGCCTCGGGCCGGGTCAGCTACGTCTTCGGGTTCGAGGGGCCGTCGGTCACCATCGACACGGCCTGCTCCTCCTCGCTGGTCGCGATCCACCTGGCGGCGCAGTCGCTGCGCTCGGGCGAGTCCACGCTGGCCCTGGCCGGCGGTGTCGCCGTGATGTCCACGCCCGAGGTCTTCGTCGAGTTCAGCCGCCAGCGCGGCCTGGCCAAGGACGGCCGCTGCAAGTCCTTCGCCGCGGCCACCGACGGCACCGGCTGGTCGGAGGGCGTCGGCGTCCTCCTCCTGGAGCGCCTCTCGGACGCCCGGCGCAACGGGCACCAGGTGCTCGCGGTGGTGCGCGGTTCGGCGGTCAACCAGGACGGTGCGTCCAACGGCCTGACCGCGCCCAACGGCCCCTCCCAGCGCCGCGTCATCCGCACCGCGCTGGAGAACGCCGGCCTGACCACGGCCGAGGTCGACGCGGTCGAGGCGCACGGCACCGGCACCACCCTCGGTGACCCGATCGAGGCGCAGGCGCTGCTGGCCACCTACGGGCAGGGCCGGGAGGCCGACAAGCCGCTCCGGCTCGGCTCGCTGAAGTCGAACATCGGCCACTCGCAGGCGGCGGCGGGCGTCGGCGGTGTCATCAAGATGGTGATGGCGCTGCGCAACGAGGTGCTGCCGAAGACGCTGCACGTGGACGAGCCCACGCCGCATGTGGACTGGACGGCCGGCAACGTCGAGTTGCTGACCGAGGCCGTCCAGTGGCCGGCCGGCGAGCAGCCGCGTCGCGCGGGTATCTCCTCGTTCGGTCTGAGCGGCACCAACGCCCACGTGATCGTCGAGGAGGCGCCGGTCGAGGAGGCGGCGGAGGCCGCCGAGCCGGTGGAACTGCCGTTGGTGCCGTGGGTGGTGTCGGGTCGTAGCGCGCAGGCGGTGCGGGCCCAGGCGGAGCGGTTGGCCGCGTTCGCCGAGGGGCTGGGGTCGGCTGAGCTGGCGGGTGTCGGTCGTGCGCTGGCCACGCGTCGGGCCCGGCTGGACCACCGTGCGGTGGTCCTCGCCGGGGGGCGTGAGGAGTTGCTGGCGGGTCTGTCCGCGCTGGTGGAGGGTGTGGGGTCGCCGGGTGTGGTGACCGGGTCGGTGCGTGAGGGCAAGTCGGCGTTCGTGTTCACGGGTCAGGGTGCGCAGCGGCTGGGGATGGGCCGTGAGTTGCACGCGGCGTTCCCGGTGTTCGCTGCCGCGTTGGACGAGGCCGTGGCCGCGCTCGATGAGCACTTGGACCGGCCGCTGAAGGATGTGATGTGGGGCGAGGACGCGGAGCTGCTGGCGAGCACTGCCTACACCCAGCCCGCGTTGTTCGCGGTGGAGACGGCGTTGTTCCGTCTGGTGGAGTCGTGGGGGGTGCGTGCGGACTTCCTGGCCGGGCACTCGATCGGTGAGATCACCGCCGCCCACGCCTCCGGTGCCATCACCCTGGCCGACGCCGCCCGCCTGGTCGCGGCCCGTGGGCGTCTGATGCAGGCGCTGCCCGCCGGTGGCGCGATGGCCGCGCTCCAGGCGACCGAGGCCGAGGTCCTGCCGCACCTGACGGACACCGTCGGGATCGCGGCGATCAACAGCCCCTCCTCGGTGGTGGTTTCGGGTGTCGAGGCGGATGTCGAGGCGATCGTCGCCGAGTTCACCGCCCAGGGCCGCAAGACCAGCCGTTTGAAGGTCTCGCACGCCTTCCACTCCCCGCTGATGGACCCGGTCCTCGCCGAGTTCCACCTGGTGGCGGAGAGCATCTCCTACCAGCAGCCGACCATCCCGGTGGTCTCCGGTGTCCACGGCACGATCGCCGAGGACTGGGGCACCCCCGAGTACTGGACCCGCCACCTGCGCGAGGCCGTCCGCTTCGCCGACACGGTGACGTTCCTCCACGAGCGCGGTGTCGAGACCTTCCTGGAGCTCGGCCCCGACGCGGTCCTGACCGCGCTGGCCGCCCAGAGCGTGGGCGAGGCCGAGGGCACCACCTTCATCCCCACCGTCCGCCGCGGCCGCCCGGAAGCCCGTGAGCTCGTAGCGGCGCTGGCACGGCTGCACGCACAGGGCGTCGGCGTGGACTGGGCGGCGTACTTCGGTGCGGGCGAGGACCGTTGGGCGGATCTGCCGACCTACGCCTTCCAGCACGAGCGGTACTGGCTGGAGGCCGCCACCGGCGGTGGCGCGGGCGTGGGCTCGGCGGGCCTGGACCCGGTCGCCCACCCGCTGCTGAGCGCCTCGGTGGCCTCCGCCGACTCCGGCGAGGTCGTCCTGACCGGACGCCTGTCCGTCGACACCCAGCCCTGGCTGGCCGACCACGACGTCCTGGGCAGCATCCTCTTCCCCGGCACCGGCTTCGTCGAACTCGCCATCCGCGCCGGCGACCAAGCCGGCTGCGACAAGATCGAAGAACTCCTCCTCCAGGCGCCCCTGATCCTGCCCGAGCACGGCGGTGTCGCCGTCCAGGTCTGGGTCGGCGCCCCGGACGCCGCCGGCCGCCGTACGGTGACCATCCACTCCCGCCCCGAGTACGCCGAGGACGCCGAGTGGACGCGGCACGCCGACGGCATCCTGGCCCCGGGAGCCGCCCCGGCGGCGGACCTCACCGCGTGGCCGCCGTCAGGTGCCACCGCGACCGGCGTCGAGGGCGCGTACCAGCTGCTGCTCGAGCGCGGCTACCACTACGGCCCCGTCTTCCAGGGCCTGAAGGCCGCCTGGCAGTCCGGCGACGTGCTGTACGCCGAGGTCTCGCTGCCCGAGCAGGCGCACGGCGACGCCGCGGAGTTCGGCATCCACCCGGCCCTGCTCGACGCCGCCATGCACGTGGCGCTGATCGACGACGGATCCAGCACCGACGAGTCCACGGTCCTGCCGTTCTCCTGGAACGACGTCACCCTGCACGCCGGTGGCGCGTCGGAACTCCGGGTGGCCATCACGCCGTCCGGCCCGAACACGGTGACCGTCACGGTGGCCGACAGCACCGGCCAGCCCGTCCTGAGCGTGGGCTCGCTGATCTCCCGTCCGGTGTCTCAGGAGCAGCTGGGTGGTGGGCGTCAGGATTCGCTGTTCGGGATCGGCTGGCGTGCGCTGCCGGGCGCGGTGTCGGGTGAGGCCGCTCACCAGCTGTGGGAGGAGCTGCCCGAGGCCGGTGCGGTGTCGGGCGTCGTGGTCTACCGCGTCCCGGTGGTGGCCGATCCTGTTCCCAAGGCGGTGCGGGAGGCCGGCGAGCGCACGCTGGCGGTGCTTCAGGCCTGGCTCGGTGACGAGCGGTTCGCGGGTTCCTCGCTGGTGGTGGCCACTGACAGTGCGGTGGTGGTCGAGTCCGGCGAGGGGGTGGATCTGGGGCAGGCCCCGGTGTGGGGTCTGGTGCGTGCCGCGCAGGCGGAGAACCCGGGCCGGATCCAGCTGACCGACCTGACCGAGGGCCTGGACGGACTCGCGGCGGTGGTGGCCTCGGGCGAGCCGGAGAGCGCGGTGCGCTCCGGCCGCGTCCTGGTCCCGCGCCTGGCGCCGGTGGTGGCTGACGTTGCTGCCGAGGTGTCGGTCGACCCGGAGGGCACGGTGCTGATCACCGGTGGCACCGGTGGCATCGGGGCGCATCTGGCCCGCCACCTGGTCACCGAGTACGGGGTGCGCCATCTGCTGCTGACCAGCCGTCGTGGCGCCGACGCGCCGGGCGCCGGCGAGCTGTCCGCCGAGCTGTCCGCGCTGGGCACCGAGGTGACCGTCGCGGCCTGCGACGTCTCCGACCGTGCCGCGCTGCAGGACCTGCTTTCCACCGTCCCCGCCGCCCACCCGCTCACGGGTGTGGTGCACGCGGCGGGTGCGGGTGACAACGGGCTGATCGGCACGATGACCGCCGAGCGCCTCTCCGGCGTCCTCGCCCCCAAGGCGGATGCGGCCTGGTACCTGCACGAGCTGACCCGTGAGCTGCCGCTGGCCTTCTTCACGCTGATCTCCTCGGCGGGCGGGCTGATCCTGGCCGCCGGGCAGGCGAACTACGCGGCCGCGAACACCTTCCTGGACGCGCTGGCCCAGCACCGGCACGCCCAGGGTCTGCCCGCCACCTCCCTGGCCTACGGCCTGTGGTTGGGCACGGGGCTCGGTCAGTACATCTCCGAGACCGATGTGAAGCGGATGCAGCGTCAGGGCCTGCCCCCGCTGGAGCCGGGCGAGGCGCTGGCCCTGTTCGACGCGGCGCTCGCCTCCGGGCAGGCCGCCACCGTCCCGCTGCACGTCGACCGCGCGGCGCTCAACACCCGCACCGACGACATCGCCGCCCTGCTCCGCCCCGCCACCACCCACCGCCGCACCACCCGCAAGAGCGCGGCAGGCGGTGCGGCCGACGGCGGCTCGCTCTTCGCCACGCGCCTGGCCCACCTGTCCACGGACGAACGTGCCGATGCCCTCCTGGAGCTGGCCCGGGAGACCGTCGCCGCCGTCCTGGGCCACGCCTCGGCCGACGCCGTCGAGCCCGACCGGGCCTTCCAGGAGCTGGGCTTCGACTCCCTGAGCGCCGTCGACCTGCGCAACCAGCTCGCCGCACTCACCGGTCTGCGCCTGCCCGCCACGCTGGTCTTCGACTACCCGAACGCGCGGGCCGTCGCCACGTACCTCGGCGAGAGCCTCGCCGGTACGACGACCGCCACCGCCGCTGCGGGTGCCGCCCGCGCCACGTCGGGCGACGACGACCCGATCGTGATCGTCTCGATGAGCTGCCGCCTGCCCGGCGGCGTCACCTCGCCCGAAGAACTCTGGGACCTGCTCGCCGAGGGCCGGGACGCGGTCTCCGGCTTCCCGAAGGACCGCGGCTGGGACCCGGGCGTCTACGACCCGGAGCCGGGCACCCCCGGCAAGACCTACGCCAACCAGGGTGGCTTCCTCTACGAGGCGGGCGACTTCGACCCCGGCTTCTTCGGGATCGGCCCCAACGAGGCCCTGGTCATGGACCCGCAGCAGCGCCAGCTGCTCGAGGTGTCCTGGGAGGCGCTGGAGCGGGCGGGCATCGAGCCGCGCTCGCTCAAGGGCAGCAAGACCGGCGTCTTCGCCGGCGTGATGTACCACGACTACGGGCAGGGCACCGAGGCCGCGGCCACCACCGGCGGCAGCCTGATCTCGGGCCGCGTGTCGTACACCCTGGGCCTCGAGGGCCCGTCGATGACGGTGGACACCGCCTGCTCGTCCTCGCTGGTCTCGCTGCACCTGGCGATCCAGTCGCTGCGCTCGGGCGAATCCACGCTGGCCCTGGTCGGCGGTGTCGCCGTGATGGCCAGCCCCGACATGTTCGTCGAGTTCAGCCGCCAGCGGGGTCTGGCCACCGACGGGCGCTGCAAGTCCTTCGCGGGTGCGGCCGACGGCGCCGCCTGGTCGGAGGGCGTCGGCGTCCTGGTGGTCGAGCGCCTCTCGGACGCGCGCCGCAACGGCCACCCGGTCCTCGCCCTGGTGCGGGGTTCGGCGGTCAACCAGGACGGTGCGTCCAACGGCCTGACCGCGCCCAACGGTCCCTCGCAGCAGCGCGTCATCCAGCAGGCGCTCGCCTCGGCCGGCCTGACCACGGCCGAGGTCGACGTGGTGGAGGCGCACGGTACGGGCACCAAGCTGGGTGACCCGATCGAGGCCCAGGCCGTGCTGGCCACGTACGGGCAGGACCGGGAGGCGGACAAGCCCCTCTGGCTCGGCTCGCTGAAGTCCAACATCGGCCACGCCCAGGCGGCGGCCGGTGTCAGCGGTGTCATCAAGATGGTGCTGGCGCTGCGCAACGAGGTGCTGCCGAAGACGCTGCACGTGGACGAGCCGACCCCGCACGTCGACTGGGAGGCCGGCAACGTCGAGCTCCTCACGGAGGCCGTGGAGTGGCCGGCCGGCGAGCGCCCGCGTCGCGCGGGTATCTCCTCGTTCGGTCTGAGCGGCACCAACGCCCACGTGATCCTGGAGGAGGCGCCGGTCGAGGAGGCGGCGGAGGCCGCCGAGCACGTGGAACTGCCGGTGCTGCCGGTCGTGCTCTCGGCCCGTTCCGCCCAGGCGCTGGCCGCCCAGGCCGCCCGGCTGCGTGCTCAGGTCGCCGAGCAGCAGGACGTGTCGCTGACCGACCTGGCGTACTCCACGGTGACCGGCCGCACGGCGCACGAGCACCGCGCGGTCGTGGTGGCCGGGGACCGCGAGGAGTTGCTGGCGGGGCTGTCGGCGGTCGCGGGTGGGGCGTTCGGCCCTGGCGTGGTCCAGGACCTGGTACGTACGGGCAAGTCGGCGTTCGTGTTCACGGGGCAGGGTGCGCAGCGGCTCGGGATGGGACGCGAGTTGCACGCGGCGTTCCCGGTGTTCGCTACCGCGCTCGACGAGGCCGTCACGGCCCTCGACACCTACCTCGACCGGCCGCTGAAGGATGTGATGTGGGGGGAGGACGCGGAGCTGCTGGCCGGTACCGCGTTCACCCAGCCCGCGTTGTTCGCGGTGGAGACGGCGTTGTTCCGGTTGGTGGAGTCGTGGGGGGTGCGGCCGGACTTCCTGGCCGGGCACTCGATCGGTGAGATCACCGCCGCCCACGCCTCCGGCGCGATCACCCTGGCCGACGCCGCCCGCCTCGTGGCCGCTCGCGGCCGCCTGATGCAGGCGCTGCCCGCCGGTGGCGCGATGGCCGCGCTCCAGGCGACCGAGGCCGAGGTGCTGCCGCACCTGAGTGACACGGTCGGGATCGCGGCGATCAACAGCCCCTCCTCGGTGGTGGTTTCGGGTGTCGAGGCGGATGTCGAGGCGATCGTCGCCGAGTTCACCGCCCAGGGCCGCAAGACGACCAAGCTGCGCGTCTCGCACGCTTTCCACTCCCCGCTGATGGACCCGGTCCTCGCCGAGTTCCACCTGGTGGCGGAGAGCATCTCCTACCAGAAGCCGACCATCCCGGTGGTGGCGGGCGTGCACGGCACGATCGCCGAGGACTGGGGCACCCCGGACTACTGGACCCGTCACCTGCGTGAGGCCGTCCGCTTCGCCGACACGGTGACGTACCTGCACGGACGCGGTGTCACCCGCTTCCTGGAGCTCGGGCCGGACGCGATCCTGACCGCGCTCACCCAGACCACCCTCGACAGCGACGACCCGATCGTCGTCGTCCCGGCCGTCCGCAAGAACCAGCCCGAGGCTCAGACCCTGCTCACCGCGATCGGCCGCCTCTTCACGGCCGGCACCCGGATCGACTGGGCAGCCTTCCACGCCGGCACCGGCGCCCACCGCATCGACCTGCCCACCTACGCCTTCCAGCACCAGCGGTTCTGGCTGAAGGCCGAGGTGGCAGCCGATGTGACCCATCACGGCCAGGCCTCCGTCGGTCACCCGCTGCTCGGTGCGTCGGTCGCCCTGGCCGGCTCGCAGGACGTGGTGCTGACCGGGCGTCTGGCGGCGGCCACCCACGGGTGGGTGGCCGACCACGACGTCCTGGGCTCGGTGCTGCTGCCGGGCACCGGCTTCGTCGAGCTGGCCCTGCAGGCCGGCGAGCAGGTCGGCTGCACCACGGTGGAGGAACTCACCCTCCAGGCGCCGCTCGTGCTGCCCGCCGAGGGCGGCATCGCGCTGCAGGTCTCCGTCGGCTCTCCCGACGACCTGGGCCGGCGCCCCGTGCGCATTCACTCCCGGCACGAGTCGGCGCTGCCCGACTCGCCGTGGCTGCTGCACGCCGACGGCCTGCTCGGCACCGGTGCCATCGCGGCCGCCACCGGCCTGAGGGCCTGGCCCCCGGCCGGTGCCACGGCGGCGGACATCGCGGACGCCTACGAGGTCCTCCAGGAGCGCGGCTACCACTACGGCCCCGTCTTCCAGGGCCTGAAGGCCGCCTGGACGGCCGGCGACGACATCTACGCCGAGATCGAACTGCCCGAGCAGGCGCACGGCGACGCCGCGGACTTCGGCATCCACCCCGCCCTGCTCGACGCCACCATGCACGCGCTCGGCGTCGGCGGCTCCACCGCGGCCGACACCGGCGAGGACGGCGCCCGCCCGCTGCTGCCCTTCTTCTGGGAGGGGGTGTCCCTCTACGCGGTCGGCGCGACGACCCTGCGGGTGCGCATCGCCTGGACCAGTGAGACCACCATGTCCCTGGACGCCTACGACACGACGGGCGAGCCGGTGCTGTCCGTGCGCAGCCTGACGTTCCGTCCGGTGTCTCAGGAGCAGCTGGGTGGTGGGCGTCAGGAGTCGTTGTTCGGGATCGGCTGGCGTGCGCTGCCGGGCGCGGTGTCGGGTGAGGCCGCCTACCAGCTCTGGGACGCCCTGCCCGAGGCCGGTGCGGTGTCGGGTGTGGTCGTCTACCGGGTCCCGGCGGTCGAGGGCGCGGTGCCCGCCGCGGTGCGGGAGGCCGGCGAGCAAACGCTGGCGGTGCTTCAGGCCTGGCTCGGTGACGAGCGGTTCGCCGCCTCCTCGCTGGTGGTCGCCACCCGCAACGCGGTGGTGGTCGAGTCCGGTGAGGGGGTGGATCTGGGGCAGGCCCCGGTGTGGGGTCTGGTGCGTGCCGCGCAGGCGGAGAACCCGGGCCGGATCCAGCTGACCGACCTGACCGAGGGCCTGGACGGACTCGCGGCGGTGGTGGCCTCGGGCGAGCCGGAGAGCGCGGTGCGCTCCGGCCGCGTCCTGGTCCCGCGCCTGGCGCCGGTGGTGGCTGACGTTGCTGCCGAGGTGTCGGTCGACCCGGAGGGCACGGTGCTGATCACCGGTGGCACCGGTGGCATCGGGGCGCATCTGGCCCGTCACCTGGTCACCGAGTACGGGGT
This sequence comes from Kitasatospora sp. NBC_01266, assembly GCF_036242395.1. Classification (NCBI taxonomy): domain Bacteria; kingdom Bacillati; phylum Actinomycetota; class Actinomycetes; order Kitasatosporales; family Streptomycetaceae; genus Kitasatospora; species Kitasatospora sp. NBC_01266. The sequence goes on from NZ_CP108459.1 coordinate 128,522, forward strand.
GCGCCATCTGCTGCTGACCAGCCGTCGTGGCGCCGAAGCGCCGGGCGCCGGCGAGCTGTCCGCCGAGTTGTCCGCGCTGGGTGCGCAGGTGAGCGTCGCGGCCTGCGACGTCTCCGACCGTGCCGCGCTGCAGGACCTGCTTTCCACCGTCCCCGCCGCCCACCCGCTCACGGGTGTGGTGCACGCGGCGGGTGCGGGTGACAACGGGCTGATCGGCACGATGACCGCCGAGCGCCTCTCCGGCGTCCTCGCCCCCAAGGCGGATGCGGCCTGGTACCTGCACGAGTTGACCCGTGAGCTGCCGCTGGCGTTCTTCACGCTGATCTCCTCGGCGGGCGGGCTGATCCTGGCCGCCGGGCAGGCGAACTACGCGGCCGCGAACACCTTCCTGGACGCGCTGGCCCAGCACCGGCACGCCCAGGGTCTGCCCGCCACCTCCCTGGCCTACGGCCTGTGGTTGGGCACGGGGCTCGGTCAGTACATCTCCGAGACCGATGTGAAGCGGATGCAGCGTCAGGGCCTGCCCCCGCTGGAGCCGGGCGAGGCGCTGGCCCTGTTCGACGCGGCGCTCGCCTCCGGGCAGGCCGCCACCGTCCCGCTGCACGTCGACCGCGCGGCGCTCAACACCCGTACCGACGACATCGCCGCCCTGCTCCGCCCCACCACCACCCACCGCCGCACGGCCGGCACCAAGGCCGTCGAGGCCGAGCTGATCTGGCCGCGGATCGCGCAGGCACCCCGCGCCGAGCAGGTGGCCCAGCTGCGGGACCTGGTCCAGAAGCGCGCGGCGGCCATCCTGGGGCACTCCGACCCCACGGCGGTCGACGTCGAGCGCGGCTTCCTCGAGCAGGGCTTCGACTCGCTCAGCGCGATGGAGCTGCGCAACGCCCTGGCCCGGGACACCGCGCTGAAGCTGCCCCCGATGGTGGTCTTCGACAGCGACACCCCGGCCCGCCTGGCCACCCTGCTGCTGGACGAGTACGCGGTGCAGGCACCGTCCGCCGACATGTCCGCCGCCGCGCCCGAGGCCGAGGTGCGCCGGCCCCAGGCCGAGGGGGAGACCCTGCGCGACCTGTTCCACGGTGCGGTGTTCGGGGGGCACGCCGACAAGGGCTTCGACCTGCTGCGGGCGGCGGCGGCCGTCCGGCCCTCGTTCGCCGACGCCGCCGAACTGGAGCAGGTGCCGACCGCCACCCGGCTGGCCGACGGCCCCGAGGGCCCGCACCTGATCTTCATCAACACGCCGATGGCCACCGGGGGCGCCTACCAGCACGCCCGGCTGGTCTCCCGGCTGACCGGCCGCCGCCGGGCGTCGGCGCTGCCGATCCTGGGCTTCGACGCGGGTGAGCGCCTCCCGGCCACCCCCGAGGCGGCCGTGCAGGGGCTGGCCCGCACCGTCCTGGAGACGGCCGGCGGCGAGCCGTTCGTCCTGGTCGGCTACTCCTCGGGCGGCACCCTCGCCTACGCCACCGCCGGGTACCTGGAGCAGGTCTACGGGATCCGCCCGCACGGAGTGGTGCTGCTGGACACCTACACCGTCCATGACGGCGCGAGCGAAGGCGTCCCGATGGACGCCCTGGCCCAGGGCCTGTTCGACAAGGAGTCCGCGTTCGGGCGGTTCGACACCACGCGGCTGTCCGCGATGGGGCGCTGGGTGGAGCTCGTCCCCGAGCTGCCGCAGCAGCCGCTCCAGGCGCCGGTGCTCTTCGTGCAGTGCACCCAGTCCTTCGTCCCCGACGGCGACAACCCCTCGCCGGAGCTGACCACCGGGCGGGCCGAGCCCTGGGAGCCCACCCACACGCTGCGCCCGGTGCCGGCCAACCACTTCACGCTCATCGAGGAGCGCGCGGACCTCACCGCCCGGGCTCTGGAGGAGTGGCTCACCGCCCAGGCCCTCGACACCACCGAGACGCTCGCCGTCTCCCCGACCGCACACACCCAGCAGGAAGTGAAGTGACATGACGGCGACACTCAAGCGCAAGAAGGGCACTGTCCCGTTCGGCCCCTACGAGACCTGGTACCAGGTGACCGGAGACCTCTCCTCCGGGCGCCCGGCCCTGGTCGCCGTCCACGGCGGCCCCGGCAGCACTCACGACTACCTGCGCAACCTCAACGAGCTCGCCGCCCACACCGGCCCGGTCGTGCTCTACGACCAGCTCGGCAACGGCGGTTCGACCCACCTGCCCGACAAGGGGGCCGATTTCTGGACTCCTGAGCTCTTCGCCGACGAACTCTCCAACCTGCTGCGGCAGTTGGGCATCGAAGACAACTACGTGCTGTTCGGCCAGTCCTGGGGCGGCCTGCTGGTCACCAAGTTCGCCGCCGAGCGGCCGGCCGGCCTGCGCGGCCTGGTCATCGCCAACGCGCCGGCCTCCTACCCGCTCTGGCTCCAGGAGGCGGCCCGGCTGCGCGCCGAGCTGCCCCCGGAGGTGAACGAGGTCCTGCAGCGCCACGAGGCGGCCGGCACCACGGACACCGAGGAGTACCACGGGGCGATGCGCCCGTTCTACGAGCGCCACGTCTGCCGTCTCAAGCCCTGGCCCCGCGACTACCTGGCCTCGTTCTACGAGGTCTACAACGACCCGACCGTCTACTACGCGATGAACGGTCCCAGCGAGTTCCACGTCATCGGCACCCTCAAGGACTGGTCGGTGATCGACTACTGCCCGGCCGTCGCCGTCCCGACGCTGATCATCTCCGGCCGCCACGACGAGGCCACCCCCGCCACCGTCCAGCCCTTCCACGACCTCATCCCCGGTTCCCGCTGGGAGATCTTCGAGGAGTCCAGCCACCTGCCCCACCTGGAGGAGCCGGAGCTGTTCCAGAAGGTGATGCGCGAGTTCCTCGACACCCTGCCGACCGCCCAGGGGTGACGGGCGCTCACAGCCGGTACCACCCGGCGGTCCCCCGCGCCTTCCCGGCGCGGGGGACCGCCTGCTCCTAGCCCGCTCCGCCCACGGCTCAGGGCGCCTCGCGGATGAGTGCGGCGATGCCGTCGAGCAGGCGCTGCAGACCGAACTCGAACAGCTCGTCCAGGTCGAAGTCGTACCCGGCCGCGGTGAGCCGCTCCAGTGCCGGGAACCGACCACCGGTCAGGATCGCCTGGAAGGCCGGCCCCTGCGTGCCCATCCACTCCTCGCCGGCGGGGCCGCTGTCCGCCTCGGCCTTCGGCTCGCCGTTGACCGCGGTGCCGCGCACGTAGTTCAGCAGCGTGAGATGAGCGGTGAACATCGTCGGCAGGTCGAGCCCGCGGCCGTCCAGGGCGGTGAGGATCCACTCGGTGAAGGGCACCGCGCTGGCGATCGGCTGCGGTCGGGTCATCGACAGCGCCGGCGCGAGCCACGGGTGCCGACGGAACATCGCCCACAGCGTCCGGGCGGCGAGTTCGAGCCCCTCCCGCCAGCTCTCCGGCGGGTCGGCGGGAAACGGCGCTGCCGACGCGGTGGCGAAGGCCCGGTCCATCATCTGCGCCAGCAGGTCGTCCTTGTCGGTCACGTGCCGGTACAGCGACATGGTCGCCACTCCGAGTTCGGCGGCCACCCGGCGCATCGAGACCGCGGCCAGGCCCTGCGCGTCGGCGACCGCGATGGCGGTGGCGACGATCCGCTCGGGCGTGAGCGCCCGGTCCGAGGCGTTCCTGCGCAGGCCGGTCGCGGCGGAGTGAGCGGCGCCTGCCGACCGGCTGCCGGTGTCGACGACGGTGCCGACGCCCGGCACCGGGCGGACCAGGCTCGCATGACGCAGTTCGGTGAGTACCTTGGTGGCGGTCGCCATTGCCACACCCCACTGCCGGGTGATCTCACGGGTCGAGGGGATACGGTCGCCCGGTGCGAGTTCACCCGTCTCGATCCGCTGCCGCAGTTCGGCGACGATCTGGCGGTAGCGCGGCGCTGCCCGTCGGTTCACCGGCGTCCCTTCCGTACTAGTACACCTAGCCAGCGCGGCCACCGCGCCGGAAGGTCTCGGGCTGCCATCGCAGGTGAGCTGTTCCGATGCCAAAGCACTAGTACACTACTTGCCAATGCCCCAGTTCTGAAGCAGTTTAGAGCTTGTCCGCCCGCTGCGTGTGCCGTACATTCAAAGCCATGCGGAACAACACCGACATCCTTGTCTCCGGTGCCAGCATCGCTGGACCCGCCGTAGCGTACTGGCTACACAAAGCAGGCTTCACCGTCACGGTCGTCGAGCGCGCGCCGGCTCCGCGGCCGGGCGGCCAGACCGTCGATCTGCGCGGCGCCGGCCGCACCGTGATGACGCGGATGGGCCTGATGGACCAGGTGCGGGCGTTGAGCGTCGACCAGCGCGGCCTCGCGTTCGTCGACTCCACCGGCCGCATCACCGCCCGGATGCCCACGGACAGCTTCGGTGGCGAGGGCATCGTCTCCGAGATCGAGATCCTGCGCGGCGACCTCGGCCGACTGCTGTACGAAGCCACCCTGCCGGGTGTCGAGTACCTCTTCGACGACACCATCACCGGGCTCGACGAGGACGAGGACGGAGTCACCGTCACCTTCGAGAAGGCCGCCCCCGCCCGCTACGGTCTGGTCATCGGAGCCGACGGCCTGCACTCCGTGGTGCGCTCGCTGGCCTTCGGCCCGGAGGCCGACCACGTCCGGCCGCTGGACATCTACACCGCGTGGTTCACCGCCACCGAGGAGCTGGACCTCGACGGCTGGTACCAGATGTACAACGCCCCCGGCGGGCTCGTCGCCTCCGCCCGGCCCGGCCGTCTCCCCGGCGAGACCAAGGTCGGCCTCAGCTTCCGGTCGGCCCCGGTCAGCTACGACCGGCGGGACACCGCCGCACAGCAGGACCTGATCGCCCGCCGCTTCGCCAACGCCGGCTGGCAGGTCCCGCGCCTGCTCAGAGCGATGCGCACCTCCTCCGACTTCTTCTTCGACTCCATGGGCCAGGTGCGCCTCGACCACTGGTCCCGCGGCCGCGTGGCCCTGCTCGGCGACGCCGGCTACTGCCCGACCCCGCTGACCGGCCTGGGCACCAGCCTCGCTCTTGTCGGTGCCTACGTGCTCGCCGGCGAACTCGTCGCCGCTGCCGGCGACCACCGCATCGCCTTCCGCAACTACGACCAGGTCATGCGCCCCTACATCACCCAGGGCCAGCAGCTCCCACCCGGCGGCGCCTCCGGCTACGCACCCTCCAGCGCCCTCGCCATCCGCTTACGGGCCGCCTCGATGCGCTCCATGAACCGCTGGCCGATGCGCAACCTGCTCGCCGCCCAGTCCGCCAAAGCCGGAGCCATCACCCTCCCCGACTACGACCGCCGCCTGTAGCAAGCGGAACAATTGTCGACCCGCCGCCCATAAGAGAACCGGCCATCCGTGACGCTACCGCTGCCCGGGCCAGGCTCCGTTGTCAACTGAAGGAACGGCGAAGTGGCCCTTACCGCGCCGATCACGGAATCGCGGCTGCCGCCGCGACCGGGCCTTGACGGCCCTTTCCGTGCTCCTCCATGTCAGGGCTGGCGCCCGTGCCCGGGCAACCAGGCAGTAAAGGTCGCGGGGACCCACGCCTGAGCGGAGCAACCGGGCCGGTGTGCCGGGTGGGACACCTGGACCTTGCTGACGGTTACTCAGTGTGAAGTGAAAAGGTGTCTGGCCCACGGTGGCAGCTCGGCCGATGACAGTGCAGTGGCCACAGCTCCCTGCCGCGAGCCTTCTTTTTATTTAAAGAGGCCCTCGGACATTTCCGCAGGTCAGTGGCTATTTTCCGGATTCTGAGTACACGTCAGGACGTGTACTCAGGAGCAGAATTCCATGATCAATACACGTCTCCACGTATATTCGCGCACCGGTCCAGCGGGCTCCTCAGATGCCCCGTCCGCGATCTGGCGGGTCTCCAGTGCCCGCTGAGGCGTGTACTCGGAGTACACATGGGGGGCGTGTACTCCGAGGCCATTTCATGATCACTACACGCTCCAGCGTGTACCCGACGCGCCCCATGTGCAGTGCAGTGCACCAATCCGTGGTTTCCACTGCACACCCGGCTAGGATCTGCGCGTCCGCTGATCACTGAGAGGGGCCCGCGCACCATGGCAGCTGCTCCCAAGCCAGTCAGGCCGGCTCCCGGCTCGCAAGCCACATCACCTCCTCAACACGCCAGCAGCAAAGCGAGGTCAGCGCTCGACGCCTTCAGACGGACCCTGCAAGAGCACGGCGCCGATGCGGCCATCAGCCAACTGCCGCGTACCCGCACACTCGGGCTGGTGGTCTCACGCGACGCTGACCCGCTGGTCATGTACGGCAACGAGTGGCAGATCGACTCCTCGGCGTTCAACAAGTGGCTGGTGACCTACTTCAGGGAGTACACGCCGGTCCGCGTCTGGCACTGGATGGCAGGCGAGGCCGAGTACGGCGCCGTACTCAAGACCACCCAGAAGTCCATCGCTGATGGGCTCGGCATGTATCAGCAGCACGTCGGCAAGGCCATCAACGACCTTGCAGCGCTTGATCTACTGTGGATGCAAAGGCGCGGCTTCTACTGGCTGAATCCCTTCGTCACGATCAAGGGCGGCCGAAGCGCTGGAATACCTGAACAGTGTGGGCGCGCCGGACGGACTGCTTCGACCGCCCGTACTCCCGGAGCCGGAACCTCAGGAGCTTCGGAAGAAGAGGGCCAGGAAGGAGTCGGTCGTATGAGTACCGCGAGCCGGATGCTGTGGACACCCACGAACGCCTTCGGCGTCATCAGTCGTATTGGCTTGTCCGGACTCGACCGTGACGTCCTGGACGTCCTCATGGGACTGCAGGAGCCTGGCGGCCGGGTCATCGCGACGCACGCCGACATCTCCACCGGACTCGTCTCCCGGGGCAAGAAGCCGCGAGACCGAACCTCCGTCACCCGGTCGATGGGTCGGCTCAACACCGCCCGGCTGGTCCGCCGTTCCGAAAGCCGCCGGGGCGGCGTCTACCTCCTCAACGAGATGATCGCCGGGTATGCCGATCCGGACGACATGTACGAGGTCGTCGCCAACATGCCCGAGGACATGCGCCTGGACGACCCGGAGTTTCTCGCGATGCTGGAGCAGGCTCGCGAGCGTGCCGAGACCCGTCAACGCCACCTGTACGCCGTCTGATCCCCGACTGTCGTCATCCTCTTCGGAGTGACATCCCCGGCTCCCCGGCCGTGCAGCCCCGACCTCAGCTGCCGGGACCGGGACCCTCCGTGCGGCGCCGGCCTCACCGAGCGGCAGGGTGGTCCCCGGGTCGCCACCTGCACCTGGTCTCCGCCCGGTGCTGCCCGTACTGCTGCCTGCGGGGGTGACCATGCGGTGGTCGAGGTCAGGAACCCGGAATATAGCGATCTGCTCCCGAGTGCCGAGACCACCGGGGAGCTGCAGCCGTCCCCGCCTCCGCGGGGCCGCCAGGCCGGCCGCATCAACCCTCAACTCGTCGTCTTCGCTGGGTAGTTGCTGATCGATGGCGGGCCGCCTGACCACAGGTGGGCGATGGTCAGGGTCGGCGGTCGTAGCGGCAACCAGGCACCCGGGCTTCTTTAGAAGAAGGCGGTAGGCCTCTGACCTGCGGAAACGCGAATTTTGTATTCACCCAGGGTGGAATATATCTCTCCTCGTCAGGCCGAGTTGTATGCCGCCCATACCGCGATACATCTCACCGCTTGACCACCGATGCCAGCGGCCCCTTGATCCGGAGACACGACGAAGGCGGAGATACATCACGAAACATATGAGCCCTGATATGTTGACTGGTGATCTACCGTCACCAGGAGAAGGGAGAGCCGATGGCCAAGAAGCCGGCGGGGCACGGCAGGGCGGAGGGTGCCATCGCGCAGGGTCTGGCCGATCTCATCGGCAGTGGCCTCGAGCAGCTGCGCGCGCAGAACCCGAGTATCGGGTTCACGCTGCTTGCCGACTCCAACAAGCCGAGCAAGCCCGCACACACTCACGGTGGGTCGTGGGTGGCCACGGACCGGGAGTTGCTCGCCAACGTCTGGCGGTTCGAGTTCTCCCAGCGCGAGCGTGCGGTCCTGGACATCATGACGGCCGAGATCAACGAGGAAGGCCAGTGGCACGGCAAGCAGTCCGAGCTGGCCACGCGGCTGGGGTGCTCGCAGGGGTCGGTGTCGAGGGCCATCAGTAAGCTGGAGGCGACGAACTTCGCTTGGAAGATCATCAGGTGCCTCTACCAGGTCAATCCGGACTGGGCCTTCGGCTGGGGCACTGAAGCGCACTTGCATTCGATCAAGAGCATCGGTGCGGCGATCATGGATATGAAGCGGATCAAGATCCCGTACGAGAGCACGAGGAAGGCGGCCTGATGACATCACCGGCCCACACCCCGAGCGCGTCGTTCTGGTACAACAGCATGGCTTTCGAGTACCTGCCGAACGCCGGCCTGACGCCCACCGAGCGGGACGTGCTCGACATCCTCCTCGCCCGGCAGGAGCCCGGCGGCGCCGTGCACATCACCCAGGCCCAGCTTTCCAAGCGCCTGGGAGTGCTCCAGCCCAACATCAGCAGGGCGCTGGGCAAGCTCTCGGACCTGGGGATCATCGACCCGCCCGAGATCCGGCGACGCGGACGCGTCCGACTGCATCGCGCCCTGGCGGCCTACGAGGGGCCGCGCCAGGCGATGGCAGCGATGAACGACGCGACGATCCCGGACTGGCCGCTGAATATTCCGACCAGCCCGGAGCGTCCGGCCCGCACGTCCACTCCCTCCTCGTCCGCCGCCAAGGCCAAGGCCAAGAGCAGGAAGTCGGCAGCGCCGAAGCTGCATCTCGTCTGATTCGCGCGCCGTGCGGACCATGCGCGCGCTGATATGTATTGCTGACTGCACCGCCTTGACCTGCGGTGATGCTGATCTCGGCGATGGATGTATGCCAACGCATGTGGGATCTGATATGTAGCGTGCTATAGCCGCTTCGCCGGGTCTGGACCGTGAGTTGTGGCGGCCGCACTGGAGCACCGCACGCCACGTCCGCCGGCCCGGCGGACCCGATGCCGCGCAGAGAGTTGCCCCGACGCCAAGCACAGGCGCCGGGGCAACTGCGTGTCCGGCCCTGTCGGCGGGCCGGTTGGTGATGCCCACTCGAGCAGGCCGACGCCTGGTGACTGACGGCGGGTCGGCAGGACCGGACCGCCTCGGGCCTCACGGTGACGCCGACCAAGAGGTGATCCAGGTCACATTCCGTTCCGACGGCATCGTGCGTCGTACCCGCCGCCGCGCCACGCTCGTGCTCACCGGCTGCGCCGCCGTCCTGGCCGCCGCCGCAGGGCTGACCGTCACCCTCACCTCCCCCTCCTCACAACCGGCGGCCGGTGCCGCCGCTTCAACGCTGCGGCCGGCCGCCCCGGTAGGCACACCGGGTTCACCGGCCTGGTCCGGTGCCCCGTCCTCCGCGCCCGCAGTCGCCGAGGCGGCCCCGGCGTTCACCTCGACGCCCTGCAGCAACAGCAACAGCCCCGTGCACTATCTGCTGCCCGGCCAGTCCATGGGCTCCATCAGCTACGTCTGCGCGGGCGACTACATGTTCGCCAGCCAGAACGACGGCAACTTCGTCATCTACAACAACACCGGCACGGCGGTCTGGGCCTCCGGCACCAACACCGGCTCGCCGAACACCATCGTCATGACGACCACCGGCAACCTCCTCATCTACAACAGCGCCGACTACCTCCAGTGGCAGACCGGCACCGGCTGGACCGACCACCGGAACTACGGCGCCTACGTGTGCTTCCAGACCGACGGCGACATGGTTCTCTACGCACCCAACGGAGGGAACTACACCTGCTCCGGCGCCGTTCTGTGGGCCAGCGGCACCTGACCGAACCGTGCCACGGCGTGCCCGCCCCGCCCCGCGCAGACCGGGCGAGCGGGCGCCCCGGCCGGCATCAGGCCCACTCGACGCCGTACTCGGCGAGCCGCGCGAGCTGACCGGCGGTCAGCTTCTCCCTCCGCGCTTTCTGGTTGTTGAGCCACACTCCCAGTGCCAGTCCCTCGACGGTTTTGTGGGTGCGCGGGACGCGGGCGTGGCCTTCGCGTTCGACGTAGGTGGCGAGCGCGGTCAGGTGGTGCTGGAAGCGGTCCGCCCGCGAGACCTTGGGCTTCGCCGCAGCCGCCACTCGCGCCGCCACCAGCTCGGAGTCCTCCTCGATGCCGATCGCGAGCAGCAGATCCTGCTGCTCCTCAGCCAGTTCGGGCCAGCTGGCCCGCTGAGCGTGCACCCAGCGGCCGAGTTGCTCACCCTCGAACACCGTCTCCGCGGGCAGCTGGGTCCAGTTGACCCGGCCATCTGACTCCAGCCACCACAACCTGGCCACCGCGTAGGTGCGTTGCCAGGTGATCGGCCAGGTGGGGCACCACCACGGGTCGATCTCCTCCAACGCCCTGCGCCGGTCCGGGTCCAGGGCGCCGGGCCCGCCGGCGGGGACCTCGGCGGCGGCGCGCAGTGCGGCCAGCCAGCTGCCGATGGGATACCCGCCGACGGACGCCCGCGCGGGCGCCGCGAGCGAGCCGCCGTGTTCCTTCGCCCAGATCCGCGCCCAGTCCAGCCCGGCCTCGAACCGGGCACCGGCCACGGACCAGACCATCCCGAGCCCGTCGAGCATCATCACCCGGTGCCGCGCCAACTCACCAGCCGCGTACTCCACCCGCCGGTCGGACAGCCACTTTCCCAGCGGGAAATTCCCCTCCTGCCCGACCACCGTGGAATAGGGGACCTCAAGCCCGCCGGTCTCCTCGAACCAGCGCCTGGCGTGCCCGATCCCCTCCCGCCAGGACTGACTCTCACTCGTCAGCACCCGCGTGGCGATGAACAGCGCGAGCACGTCCGGATCCACCGGCAGCTGGAACCGCACCGGCAACGTGAACGCCACCGCCCCACCCTCCCCCTCACCGGGCGCGATCTGGGCCTCGGCGCTGCGCCCGGTGGTCCGAGCGCCGGACTTCTGCGGCACGGCCAGGGTCTCGACCAGGCGGGCGTCGTGCGACCTGATCGCGGTCAGGATCTTGACCAGCGGCGCATAGGACTCCGACTCCAGAATGTCCCCGGGCTCCTCACCCGGCCTCAGGAAGACCGGCACGATGATGCTGGCGGTCTTCCCCTCACCGGGCTTCATCCGCAGCGCCCTACCGATGGCCTGGACGATATCGACCATGCTGCCCCGGCCCTGGAGAAGCACCGAATCCGCGCTCGGCATATCAACTCCCTCACCCAGGACCTTGCAGTTCGACATCACGGCATGCGCCAGCCGATCCTTCTCCTCGGCCTCGCCGAAGCCCTGGATGACGTCCTTGCGGAAATCCACGTCGTGCTCACCGGAGAGCCATTGCGCCCAGAACTCGGCGGGGTATTTCCCGGGGTTCTCGAGGTGGAGCCGGTCGACGGTCTGGTTCAGCGTCTCGGAGAAGTACCGGGCCTCGATCGTGCGGTTGTGGAAGGTGATGACCCGGCTCAGGTTCCGCTCCACGACCGTCTTGACCAGCCCGGCCTGGATCGCGGCGATCCGTGCCGCCGGCACCAGGTCCTGCTCGCCGCTGGCGTCCTCGCCCACCCCGGGGCCCCAGGGCACCGGCTGACGACCCGCCGCGGTGCGGTCGGCATCCGGGTCGCGCAGCTCCAGCACCACCACGTCGAACGGCGCCAGCAGCTTGCGGTCGATCGCCTCGGCCAGGCCCAGCGTGACGACCTGCGGCCCGAAGATCCGCTCATCGTCCATCGAGCAGGCCAACTCCTCCGGCAGCGGCTGCAACGCCCCCTCCCGCTGCCGCACACCGGCCTTCGGCGGCGCCCAGATCCGCGGGGTCGCGGTCATGTACAGACGCCGCTCACACGGGATCTCCTCCTGGCCGTGCACGACCGTCCAGGACTTCTCCGCGCTCCCCGACGAGCGGTGCGCCTCGTCACAGACCATCAGCGCCAGCGCGGGCAGCGCCTGGCCGTTGCGCTCGGACCAGTAGTGGTAGGCGTCCGCGACCACCCCGACCGAGGCATAGGTGGCGAACAGCGTCACCGGCCGCCGGCGCTGGGCCGCCTGGGACAGCCACATCGCGACCATCAACGGGCTGGTACTGGCGCTCACCCCGAACGGCAACTCCCCGTCGACCAGCGAGCAGACCGCGTGCATCGCGCCGGAACGGCCGGCCTTCCGCCACGACCCGACCATCTGCACCAGCAGATCCAAGGTGGGCACCACCACCAGCACCGCACCGTGCGGCGCCAGCCTCTGCCCGGCCGCCGCCCCAACGAAGCTCTTCCCCGACCCCGTCGCCATCTGGACCGTGACCCGCAGCCCGTCCGGCGCCGACTGCCCCGGACGGAGCGTCAGACCCCGCACGATGGCCCCCAACGCCTCCTCCTGGTGGCCCCGCAGGGTGATCCCGGCCGCCAGACCTGGCTTTGCGATGCTCACAGAACCCTTCCCTCACCTGTTCCCAGAACCGTACCGGGGCCTTTGCCGGAACAGCGGTATGCCAGTTGGCATACTCCAGAGTATTCTGCTTGGTATGACGATGACGACGATCAAGGTGCAGGCCGGGGTGCGTGACGAGCTCGCGCGCCTGGCGGCCGACGACCTCGGCGGGGTCACCCTGAACGCCGCTCTGGAACACCTGCTGACCGAGCACCGCAAGGCCCAGATCCTGGCCGCCTACGCCCGTCTGGAGGCCGACCCGAAGGCGTGGGCCGACTACCAGGACGAGTTGGACGAGTGGGACGCCGTGGCCGGCGATGGCCTGGCCGGTGAGGCGTGAGCCGCAAGTCCGCCCCCTGGCAGGTCTGGATGGCCGACCTCTCCCCGGTCATCGGCTCCGAGCAGGCCGGGCGGCGCCCCGTGGTGGTTGTCTCCAGCCCCCTGTTCGCCTCCTTCCCGACCGCCATGGCCATCGTGGTCCCCCTGACCACCGCCGACCACGGCCTGCCCCACCACGTCCCCCTCACCTCCTCCCGCACCGGCCTCAACCGGCCCACCTGGGCCCGCACCGACGACGTGCGCACCATCTCCGAACAGCGCCTCACCAGCAGCCGCCCGCTCGGCACCGTCACCGACAAGGAAGCCGACGAGATCCGCACCTACCTCCGGCTGATGATCGACCTGTGACCCCCCGCCCGTGATATCCCGCCCCCTGCTCCCGGCCGGGCCGTTCTGCTGCTCCTGGGGGCCGCCGGGCGACTGCCCGCCCAGCGCCTGCGGGCGGGCAGTCACCCGGCACGCCTGCCCAGCTACGCCCGGAGGCGACCGGGAAGTCCGACCCACCCCGGGCCATGCCAGGGCTGCCGTACGGTGTCCTGGCTACCCGAAGGAGGAACGAATGAGCGCTCAGCCGATCCATGGCCCCGAACTGATTCCGCGGCCTGCCCAGACGCCGACGGCTCTGTACGAGGCCGTGGCAGCCCTCATCCCTCACCGTTTGACCGAGATGACCGCAGAGCAGGCACGCGCCATGACGGAGGCGGTGGAGCACAACAGCCTCAAGCCCCTGCTGCGCTTCACCATGAAGTGGGCTGTAGATATCGAAATCGCGCGCCATCCGGAGACGCTCGCCGAGCTACACCGCGCCGAGTACCTCGCTAACCACGCAGAGACCCCGGAAGAGCGCCGTCAGCAGGCCGCCCTCGCCGGAGCCATCGTGAACGCCGCTGTCGAGGCGGTGCGCGGGTGACCTGGCGCTGGGAGTACAACCCTGATGAAGAGAACGTCATCGCCGGCGCACCGCTTTCCTTCGTTGCCCAGGTCGAGGAAAAAGCCGCCGAGATCGTTCGCGCCGCCGCAGCGCTCTACTTGGACGGCACTGCCTACCAGGGAATCGGCGAAAAAATGAAGACCGCTGACATCGAAGACGGTATTTTCTGGTACCTGGTTGTCCCGCGTGACGAACGCGTGTACATCCTCCGCGTCCAGTCCCTCTAGAAACCTCTCCTGGGCCCCTGCGGAGGACTAGGGTGAGGTCGCTGATTTCCCGCCGGTCCGTGCCAAGATATGAATTCAAACGAATTCCAATAATGCCGAGCGGGGTGTGAGGGCCGCTGAAAAGTATGGCGTGTTGGCGGTGAAGCGCGGTGCGAGCACGCTGCAGATCCGCGTCCGCCCTCGCCGAGGCCTGCCGGCTCCGCCCACCCCAACCACCCGACACCCGCAGCCGAGCACCGACCACGCCCAGATGGGCCCGTCAGCAACGCCCACCCGCACTACCCCTGGACCCCCGAAGAGGTCACCCACGGCTATCCCCGGCCACCACACCCCATCCGCCGCACCTGACGACCGGCCCGATGAATGCTCAGCCAACCGCCCCATGTGAATTGGCACATCGCCGTCGTGGCTGTCGTTTCAGGGGTGTCCGGGGATGTGTATGGATTTTGGCGAGGTTTCTCGATGGCCGGTTTTTGATTCGGATGGATGGTGGATTCTCGCTCTGGCTCGGGTGGGTTTTCAGGACCGGACTCATTGAGAAAGGGGCGGGGTGTTTTCGGCTGGGTTCGCATGGGTTGTGGGGCGGGATCGTCTGACAGTAGGAGTTCTGATACACGGCCAGGGGAGACGCGAGACGGTTGACCTCGGGATGTGGTGGTCGGTCAGGGGGGCGTAGTGCCAGGTGGACCCGGCCCGGACGGACGGTGGCCCAGGTCCCCTGCGGCTGGCCCGCCCGCGTCCCAGTCAGCTGTTTGAAGCTTCAAAACAGTGCTGCTCAGTTGCTCTGATATGGGCTCAGTCGCCAAGGGCCGTCGGAGGGGAGTGGGGGCGGCTCGGGAGGGGAGCGGAGCGGAGGCGACCAGGTCCGGCGAAGCCGGGCCGGCCTGACCGGAGGTCGGGCCACTGAGCTGGTCCTGGGTGATTGAAAGCCTTGTCTGGAGGGTTGGTTGAAGCCGTGATCAACGATGAGATTGGGGTTCGGCCATCCGGGGCTGGCTGTGGAGGGGAGGGGAGCGGCTCTGGGCCGGCGCGGAGTGCCGGGCTCCACTCGGGTGGGGCCGGGGTGGGGCGGGTCCGTGTGTGCGGGAGTGGGGGTCTGGGGGGAGGGAGGGTGTCTTTTCTAGTTTGCTGTTTGTAGGTCTAGGACAGTGGGGGCTGGTGTTTTGAAGTGGGCTCAGCTGTTGAGGGCCGTGGAGCGAAGCGAAGCGGTTCGGGAGGGGAGTGGGAGCGGCCCTGGAGGGGAGCGGCTCGGGAGGGGAGCGAAGCGGACCGACCAGGCCCGGCGAAGCCGGGCCAGCCTGACCGAAGGTCAGGCCACCGAGCCCCGAAGGGGCGAGAGGCTCGCCGAAGGCGAGCCCGGACCCGCGGAGCGGGTCCGCCACCGCGCGAAGCGCGGTGCGCACGGAGGGCCGAAGGCCCGTAGGGATAACCCGTCATTGTACTTCGTTCAGTTTCTGGAAGATTTGGGTGTTTTAACCGTT